>DYQZ01000049.1 GCA_020719005.1 Candidatus Omnitrophus sp. | reverse complement strand
GCGGCCTTTGGGCCGCGTCCGTGTCCTTGGTTCAAATCCAAGCCCTATAAAGAAAAAACCTCAGCCCAAAAGGGCTGAGGTTTTTTATAGTTGCGGGGCTTGGATTTGAACCAAGGACCTTCAGGTTATGAGCCTGACGAGCTACCGGGCTGCTCTACCCCGCGATGTCTTTTATCGACGTTACGGTTTTTTAACGTCGGTTTTCTTTACTGTTGTTTTCGGCGTTGCCTTCTTAGACGTGCTACCCGCCGTTTTCTTTACTGTCTTCGACTTACTGGCCGCTGGTTTTACAGTGGCTTTCGGCTTATCGTCTGCATCCGGTTCTTCGTGCTTCTTGGTAACCGGTGTTCCTGAAGGGAGGATCTTATAGATCGTTTCGCCTTCCTTGATGATGCCGAACTTCCTGCGCGCCACGCGCTCGAGATATTCGGGGTCATCGATCAGGCGCCGGCGTTCTTCACTCAACTTGGCGTTCTCGAGTGTCAGGTCTTTGATCTGACGCTGATAAGCGTTGTTGCGTTCGTTCATTTCTTGCATCTTGATATAAGACGGCAGAAATAACACGAAAACGACGGCACACGTTATAAAAAGAACAAGGGCGTTTTTTATCATAATCGCCCGAAGCCTGCGTTATTAAAACTTACCCCAGATAGGGCCGGCATATACTGCTTTACTTCCAAGTTCTTCCTCAATGCGAAGAAGCTCGTTATATTTGCAAAGACGATCTGTGCGTGACAAAGAACCTGTCTTGATCTGCCCAATACCCGTCGCAACGACCAGATGAGAAATAGCCACGTCCTCGGTTTCGCCCGAGCGGTGTGACATGATCGATGTGTACTTATGCTTCTTGGCCAGGTCGATGGCGTCCAGCGTTTCGCTAAGCGTTCCGATCTGATTGACCTTGATCAAGATAGAGTTTGCGATATTGTTATCAATACCCTGCTTGAGGCACTTGACGTTGGTCACGAAAAGGTCGTCGCCAACGAGCTGAAGGCCCTTGGGCACTTTAGCGGTCAATTCTTTCCAGCCGTTCCAGTCGTTCTGATCAAGGCCGTCCTCGATGGAGACGATCGGATATTTCTGGGCAAGCTTGATATATTCGGCGGCCATCTCGACAGACGAGAAAGCTTTACCGTCATAGGTATATTTACCGTCTTTGTAGTATTCAGAAGAAGCACAGTCCATGGCAATGAAAATATCTTTACCTGGCTTGTAGCCGGCTTTTTCGATCGCCTGGATAATATAAGAAATACCCTCTTCGTTCGACTTAAGGTCTGGTGCAAAACCACCCTCATCGCCAACAGAAGTGCCTTTACCATTTGCCTTAAGAAGCGCCTTCAGATTATGGAATACTTCGCAGGACATCCGCAGACATTCACGGAAGGTCGGAGCACCAATAGGCATGATCATGAATTCCTGAACATCGAGGTTATTGTCCGCGTGGACACCGCCGTTGATGATGTTCATCAGAGGAACAGGAAGGATATTAGCATCTGCACCGCCAATAAAACGATAAAGCGGCATTTTCGCATCAACCGCCGCGGCACGCGCAACAGCCATGGAAACACCTAAAATAGCATTAGCACCAAGCTTGCTCTTATGCTCAGTACCGTCCAGCGCGATCACCTGTTTGTCGATGGCGCGGAAATCAGCTTCTTTGCCAACAATAGCAGATCTGATCGTGGTGTTGACATTCTCAACAGCCTTCAAAACGCCCTTGCCCATGTAGCGCTTCTTATCCCCGTCGCGAAGCTCGATCGCTTCACGCTCACCGGTGGATGCCCCTGACGGGACAGCAGCACGGCCAAGAACGCCGTTCTCTAAAATAACATCGACCTCAACCGTGGGATTTCCACGGGAGTCAATAATTTCACGACCTTTAATGTCTTTGATCTTTGTCATATGAAAACCCCTTTTTGTGCTTTTAATGACGGCCGGCGCAAGAAACGCGGCTTGAATAATCTGGATACCTTATCACCCGCTGAAGCTTTCGTCAAACAAAAAAAGATAATAGGCTCATTCTTTCCTGACGGCAGACAAGAAATGTGAAACCAATGCAGAAATAAGATAACATCCAACCGAGAACAGGACGATCGTAGCCCCTGAGGCCGTTCCCCAATAATAAGACGCCACAAGCCCGGCCACACCTGAAATAACGCTGAAAACAATCGCCCATACGGTATAAGAACGCATGCTGCGCGCAAAATGACGGCTCGCCGCGGCTGGCAGGACCAGTAAAGAATTGATGATAAGCACCCCGACCAGTTTGATCGAGATCATGACCACGATCGCCAGGATGATCGTAAAACTTGTTTCGACAAAAAATGTTTTGATCCGCCGGCTGTGGGCGAGTGAACTGTTGACGCTTGTCAGAATAAGCGCATTGCCCGCCGTGTACCAATATCCAAAGACCGCAACGAAGATGGCCATGAGCCACGTGATCTGCGATGGAGTGACCGCAAGGATGTCGCCGATCAGATACACCGTATATTTGGCAAACCCGCCCTGACGGCTAAGAAGCGCGATCCCCAGCGCAACCATGAAGGCCATGAACACACCGAGAATGGTATCCATGGGCGCCTGCGTGAGCCGCTTGAAAATGTTGACCGCGACTGCAAGAGTCACCGCCATGATGATCATAGGCCACGTCGGATCCCCAATGCCGCACATGACACCGATCGCAACACCGGCGAGCGCCGAATGCCCCAGCACATCGGTAAAGAACACCATACGGTTACTGACGACCATAGTCCCAAGAAGTGCATACACAGGTGTGATGACCAACACCGCCAACAGGGCATTTTTCATGAACACATAATGTGCCCAGTCAAAAGGAAGACAACGGTCAATGAACTGATACCAGAGTTCGATCATGCGGCCCTCTTTTCAAGTAGCGCGGCCTGTGGATCGCCTTCAAAAACGCGGAGCACCCGCTCATCTGCAAAAACTTCGCGCGGCGTGCCTTCGGCAATGATGGTGCGGTCCATCACAACGACCCTGTCGACAAACGACTCGATACCGACCAGATCATGGGTCACCATAATAACTGAAATGTGATGCTGTTTTTTAAGGCCGCGCACCAATTCATAAAAAAGCGACTGACCCCGGACGTCAACACCTGTGCCCGGTTCATCTAAAAGAAGCAGTTCCGGCTTCGCGGTCATGGCGATCGCAAGTAGCACACGCTGAAGTTCTCCTCCCGAAAGAGCGCCGATATGCCGGTCCATCAGATGATCCGCCGAAAAAACGCCTAAGATCGTCTTTATTTTGTCGCGGAGTTTTTTGCTTATACCCAACCAAACCGGCTTTGACGAAATAGCCGCACCGACCAGATCCGCCACACTCACCGGAGAATCAGGATCGAACTGCAATTTCTGCGGAACATAGCCGATGCGTGGGCGTCTGCGTTCGACACCGCCGATCAACGACACCATGTTCCCCTCATACGGGACCTCACCGAGGATCGCACGCAGGAGCGTGGTCTTCCCCGCGCCGTTAGGCCCGACCACGGCAAGCACATCCCCGCAATGCACGTGCAAATTTATGCCTTCAAGAATGATGTGCCGATCCAGGCACACGCCAAGGTCATTGATCTTGATACAACAATGCTGGCAGGCGTCGCCTTCGAGAAGGATATTTTGTTGTGTGTTATCTTGAGAAGGCATTCTTTAATACCTCGAGGTTACGTTCCATAGTCTTGATATAAGCATCCGGCGCATCATCACCTGTCACGGCCGGATCAAGCGTATCGATAACAGCCCCCGTCTCACGGGCAATGGTTTCAGCGGCAATAGAAGAATATTGAGGCTCATTGAAGATCATTTTAATGCCCGATTTTTTAATAAGATCGACCGTATCTGCTATTTCACGGGCACTCGGCGCGCTCCCTGGCTCGCGCTCAATGACTGCCGCCACTTTAAAACCAAACTCATCCGCAAAATAAACGAACGCCTCGTGGAAAGTAATGATCTCTTTTCCTTTATATGGCAAAAGCCCCTCGGTCATCTTTTGCTCAAGCGCCTTAAGACGCGCCGCATAAGCTTCTGTATTTTTCTGATACAACGCCGCATGACGCGGATCAGCCTCCTGCATGAACGCTCCCAAGCGCTCGACCTCAAGTCTTGCGCGTGCAACGCTCACCCATACATGCGGATTATCCCCGTGTGCGTCCTTAAGTAAAGAAATACCGTCTGACAAACGAACGACCTTGACCTTAGGATACTGCGCCATGACCTGCTCAAGGAAAGATTCCATGCCCGCGCCATTGACCACCAGCACATCCGCCTCTGCCAGCTTTCTCATATCGCTCGTCGTGATCGCATAGTCGTGCAGGCACCCAGTCACCGGCGGGGTCAAATTCTCGACCATCACCCCCGGCACGCCCTCTGCCACATTGCGCGCCATGATATACATGGGATAAAAAGAAGCCACGATCTTGATCTGCCCTAGTGACTTTTCATCCGCAGACGCTCGGCCCACCCAAGAAGAAACGAACAGCATCAATACCACCGTAAACACTACAAAAATCTTCATACGCCCCCTATGCCTTCATTTATATTTTGCTCGGCATTTTAGCATAAAACTTTTTATAGGTGTATGGTTGTTTTCCTAGCCCAGAACTTACAGCGGTCATGGCCCCGAAAGCACCGGTGAACATTGACGTATATTATTGCCTGTGTTATCCTTGCATTACTTTCTTATCAACCTTGAGAGGCGCTTATGACAATGCATAAATTCTGGATCTTCCTGAAGATCAACTGGTTTAAATTCCTGATGATCTTCCTTGCTATTGTGTTCGTTGCGACCGTCGTGGCCTTGCTGACCATGGGCTTTAGCAGTTTTGGCGCCATGGAATCTTTCAGCCGCAAACAGATGATGGCTCAAATGGGCATGTATCTTTTTATGGGGATCGTCCAGGGCGTTATCTTTGTCAGCCTCTATGCCCTGCTTTATTATTCCATGATGAACGGAAGCGGTTTCATGGGCGGCAGTAAATTTGAAATGCCCAAGGTCGACGTGAAATGGTCTGAGGTCATCGGGCTCGAAGAAGCGAAGAAAGACGCGGGCGAGATCATCAAACTGTTAAAAGACCGTAAACTCCTCAAACGCGTCGGCGGCAGGATCATCAAAGGCACCATGATGATGGGGCCTCCTGGTTGCGGCAAAACATATTTGGCCAAAGCAATTGCGGGTGAATGCGGCCTTCCTCTTCTTGCCACCACAGGCAGTGAATTCGTCGGTATCTTTGTCGGACAAGGAACAGCACGCATCAAGTCCCTCTTTAAGCAGGCACGCGAAATGGCCGAGATGCACGGCGGCTGTATTATTTTCATTGATGAAATCGACTCTTTTGCCAGACCCCGCGGCGTTGATATGGGCGGCGGCGGACGCATGGACATGAATTCCACGGTCAACCAATTCCTCACCGAAATGGACGGCTTAAGGAACGCGGAGAACAACATTGTTATCATCGCGGCCACCAACGTCGATGAACACGAGCTTGATCCGGCCATCATGCGCGCCGGACGTTTTGACCGTAAGATCCACGTGAACCGCCCGAACCTGAAAGAACGCGCCGACATTTTTAAACTCTATCTGTCCAAAGTCAAATATGACCCGGCGATCGACATCAGCATCCTCGCCCGCAAAACCGTATGGTTCACACCCGCCGAGATCTCGAACATGGTCCGTGAAGCGAGCCTGGTAGGGTTGCGCAACCAGCGCGAAGTTATTGCACCCTCTGATATGAATGAAGCTTATGAACGCGTTTCATTCGGCCAGAAATCAAACATCGTGATGCCGCAGGAAGAAAAATATTCAACCGCCTATCACGAAACAGGACACGCCATCATCACCTATCTTCTGCATCCTAAAGATGACGTCCTTAAGGCCACCATCATTCCCCGTCGCGGCTCACTTGGCTATGTCTTTCATCGCCCGAGGGAAGATTATCACTCACAGGACCGTGCCGAGCTTATGGCACGCATCAAGATATCCCTCGCCAGTTTTGTGACGGAGAAAAAGAAGTTCGGCACGACCACCACCGGTGTCGGCGGAGGACGCGGTTCAGACTTCGACCAGGCGCTCTCCACCGCCCAGACCATGGTCTGGTCCTACGGGATGGGAAAGTCAGGACTCATTGGGGATTTTATGACAGCCCAGAACTCCAGAGGATACTTCTCCTCCGGCTTTCTTTCAGAGAAAATGAAAGACCACCTCAACGACGATACACAAGACATCCTTCAGGAATGCATGAGAGACGTCCAGGATATTATCGAAAAGAACTGGGATGCGGTCGTGTTCTTTGCGGAAGAACTTTATAAAAAAGAAGACCTCGAATATGACGAGATCGAGGAGATCTTCACCAAGAAATTCGGCCTTAAACCTTTAACGCGCCCGGCGGCCTGACATGAACTTGCGTGCGTTATCCATATTCTTGCTGGCTGTTTCTTTACTGAATGGCTGTAGCTGGCCCAAGGATAAGCACTACACTTCAAGCGAAGCCGAGAAGAAATTCATCACGTTCTGCCAAACAGAAGGCAGTATCACTGCCACCACCCGCTCCGTCGGAAAGACCCAGTGGATCTATGTGCCGCTGGAAATACCTCTGTTTGATATCAAAGCCACGCGCGGCGAGAAACCCAAACGGATGCGCACACCCCTTTCGCTCTTGTCGCTCGAGGTAAAATACAAGACGTCAGCTTTCTCACTCGAATATGACATTATCCCTGATGTCCTGCCACCTGAAAGCCCCTCCTACGCGAGCGGCTACAATGAGGCCTATACCAAGAAACGCCAGCTCATCTATCAAGGCATCCAGGAAACTTTCTTTAACATCAAAGATCCTGCTGAAATGCCGGCCTTCTTTGTGATCGTTGTCGCTGACATTACCAAAGGCGTTGCCACCAGAAGCACGCTTTATCTGGAAGACTTACGAAAATTCATGACCGAAGCCCTCCCGCCCGACGAATATTATATGCGCGAACAAAATGATATCATAGGGAATCCTGAACTTGTCGGAGACAAAACAGGACAATATCTGACCTACCAAGATGTGGCGTGGACGGATTTCCTGACAGACCAGATGAAAACACGCATCAAATACAAGTTCTCAGGAAGCACCTTCCCGCCGAAGACAGAACCGGATCAGGTCATCATCGCTCTTGTTGCCAATACTGTCCGTTTTTATCCGTTCCAGGATTTTACGACCATCAAACTCTCGAACTTCAGGGAAAAACGTGAATTGGAATTCTCGAAGGAACAACTAAAGGCCTACGAAGAAAAACCTCTCTGGGAGAGCGAACGAGGAAGAATGACCGTGATCCGTTTTGATCCTAAAAAAGGGCTGATCACGGGAAATACACCTGAAACAATAACGTCAAACACAACTGATACAACGCCGACAGCTAAAGAATAAACGCTGTTCCTCATCCCACCTTTGTTACAACACGTCCAACGACTTTGAACTTACCGCGCACGAATGCGTCGATCGTCTTGGGATAAAGTTCATGTTCAACTTTATGGATGCGGCTACTTAATGTTTCAAATGTGTCGTTAGGTTTGATCAGAACTGCTGCCTGAGCCACAATAGGACCATGATCCACTTCTTCGTCGACCAGATGGACCGTAACGCCTGTTATCTTGGCGCCATAATGCAGGGCATCGGCAATAGCATGCGCGCCTTTGAATGCAGGAAGTAGCGCCGGATGGATATTAAGGATGCGGTCCGCGAAAGCCTTGATGAACACCGGGCTTAAAATGCGCATATACCCGGCGAGCACTACAAGTTCAACTTTTTCTTTCTTAAGGAGCGCCACGACCGCCGCATCGAACGCTTCACGCGAGGAGAAATCTTTCGCTGATAAATGCGCCACGACCGGGACTCCGGCTTTCTCTGCACGCGTTAAGGCATAGGCATCAGCTTTATCCGAGAAAACAACCTTCAGTGTCGCCTTGATCTTCTTTGCTTTTAGCGCGGCGATGATCGCCTGAAGATTGCTCCCGTTACCTGAGGCAAGAACAGCTATATTCATTTCCCCTCCGTCAAAGGCTCTGCACTGTCATTTATCTCTGCGCCGAATGATCCACCCTGCCTGAATTTCCACATCCCCCACACTCCAACAGCGCAGAACACCACACCGACCGTCATAAGTATCGCGGAACGCGGAACGAATTCCGACAATTTGGAACTGATAAGCATGGTCACCAGGAACGCAAAATGAATAGCAAATTCCATGGCACTAAAAACCTTGCCCTGCATCTTAAGTCTGGCCACTTGATGAACAACCGTATTGGAGGCGATCACAATAGGTCCGACGACCATCCCTAACATAATAGCCAGCGCCTGCGCCACCCAAACATTCTTGAAAGCCTGCACCGCGAAAGCAAAGACCGCCATCATGATCCCGGCGCCAATAAGGCAAGAAAAGATCGTTTCAATATGTTTTTTCTTATTCCCCCATTTGCCATAAGCCAGGCTCCCGAGAAAAAGGCCTACCCCCAGGCCAACGGCCAGAAAACCCAAATGCCGCGTAATACTGCCGAATGATTCCTGAATAAAAACAATGATCACCACATAGATCGCACCCGCCGCCATGAACAAGATCATCATAAGATTAATGATATAGCGGATCTCCCGATGCTCGAGGATATAGACGATCCCGTCCTTCACCTCGTGCAGGACATGGCGATATGTGCCCGCCATTTCACGTCCGGTGTCCATGATCTCTCGGGGCTTGACCTTAATCTTTGGCCGTCCGATAAAAGAAATAAGGAGCGCTGAAACAAAAAACGTGATCGAATCGCATAAGAAACCGCCCCTTGCCCCGCCATATTCGACGATAAGACCACCCAAGAGAGCCCCAACCACAAAAGCGATCATGCCCGTGACCGTTGCCAGTGAATTGGCCATATGAAGATGCTCTGGCTCGACCAGCTCAGGGATGATCGACATCTTCGCAGGAACATAAAAACGGCTGAGACAGAATGCCAGAAAAACAATGGTATAGATAGGCCACATCTGATGCTGATCAATGAAAACAAGCGGGATAAGAAGGATAATAACGCCGCGGATAATATCACAAATGAACAAAGTGAGCTTGCGGTCCCAGCGATCAACATACACGCCCGCAATTGGCCCCACCACAAAGACCGGAATAATGGTGAACGCCAATAATTTTGCAAGCTCCATGGTCGAGGCAGAACCGAAATTCTTACCCGCCACAAGCCCGACCAGAGCCATCTGATTGATGCGGTCACCGAATTGGGAGACCAATTGTGCCAGCCAGAAAGCAATGAAGTCTTTATTTTTAAAACTTTCGCGAAAACTCATAGCAGTATTATATCAGTTCTTTGGGATCAGACTACTGCGGGAAGATCTTTTTATCTTAGGGGTGAGTTCTGTCAAACGCGACCTGGCCTGTTCGCGAAAAAGATTGGCGGAACTTTTCTTACGCGCCAGGATCTTGTAGGCCTTGATCGCGATCTTAATACGGCCAAGTTTTTCGGATATCATACCGACATTCCAGAGCGCATCAAAACGCCGCCGGTCAACGCTATAAGAACGACGGAACGCCAGATCTGCCTGCAAATCATACCCTGCTTTATAATAGAACACGCCGAGCGCGAACATGAACTCTGAATTACGACGATCAAGCCGCACTTTCTGGGTATATTGCCGGATCAGCTGTTGATAGGCGCGCAAACGGTTCTTGTTGAAAATATCCTCAATACTGCCCGGATCACGCACTTTCTCAAACTCGCGCACCCCTTCCAAGGGGCGGCCCGCATCAGCCAACGCCGTCGCATACGAAATACGAAAACGTGCATTCAATGGCTCAAGCTCAGACGCGCGCTTAAAATGCGGGAGCGCCGCTTTCGGCTGTTTGGCCTTCACATACATAAGCCCGATCGAATGATTGATGCGCGCATTATCAGGTGAGAATAAAAGCGAACGGTTAAGCATCAAATATTCATTGCCCGCATAAATGCTTTGCTGGACCGTCATCAACAAAAAGAACACCAGGACCGCGAGCACACACAGCCTTGCTCCAACGACGGACAACACATGCCGTTCAAGCTGACGCCCCAAAAGCCGCTCCCCTCCCGCGACAGCGAGGAACACGAGCGGGATCATCGCTGTATACATAAAATGTTCGCCCAGTGATATTTTCCCTGGCTGAACACCAATGGTCGTAATAAGCTGAGAAACGGGCAAGAGTTCAAGAAGGAACCATCCCAAACAAAACACGACAAGCGCGGGCATGGCTTTACGGAACGTCACCCACGCGCCTATAAGCATGATCCACACCGCCCACACCGTCCACAATTTCCAGTCAGACCACGAAAGAATAAGATCTAGCGAACGGTCAAAATGAAGCCCTATCGGCACAATAAGCAATTTTAAATAAATGAGCACTCCCTGCAGGAACGTCGAAAAACCCAGAACATATCCCTGCCAGTCAGGCCAGGTATAAACATGCGTGATCCCGAGGTTTTTACGAAGGAGAACATATAACACGGTGACCCCAATAAAAGGCCACACGGCGAGAAGTGCTCGCGCCAAAGTCCTGCGCTCCATGATCCATCCATAAAGGATAAGCGCAAAAAGAAGCATCCCCGCCGACTCCTTGCTCAATAATCCAAGTGCGTAACAAACACTAGCACCCGCCAGGAACACCGCGCGGCTCGTCTGGCGATACCTTAAGAAAAGCCAGAACGCCGAAAGTGCGAAGAACGCACACAATAAAATGGCACGGCCCGAAACATTGCCCACTGCCTCCCACTGGATCGGATGAAGCGCAAAGAAAAGAGCGGCCACGAACGCCCTCACCCGCCCGCCGAGGATGAACCCCGCGATCAGGAAAACAAGATACGCGCTAAGAATGTGAATAATGAGATTATCAAGATTATAAAAGAAAGACTTCAGCGCAAAGAAATGATACTCGAACATATAACTCGCCGAAACAAGAGGGCGATAATACATGTTGGTATCAAAGAAGGACTGGGTGAATAACTGTGGGAAATGGTGGATGTCCTTGATCTGCTCATTAAGGACAATGCACAGGTCATCATCCAGCGTCTTGAACGGAGAGTTCAACACCGCCGCATACGCGCATAAACTAAAAAGACCGATAAAGAAAAAAACTTTCCAATCGGTCTTGATCAAGGATGCAATGACACCGCGCATGAAGCTTTTCTCCGTCATGATCCTTGTTTATATTGATTTTTTCTCGCAAAACTACGCCGAACAGCGCTTTTTTATAGCAAAGATTAATGCAGCTGTAAAGGAGGTTGTTCTTTAATCCACGGAGCATTTTCTTCCTTGCGGGAAGAAAATGGCTCATCGACGTTAAATAGTAAATGAACGGGAACAATTGTTCCCGTTCCAGTAATTTCTTTCCTGTTATCACGGGCAAATAAAAATATCCGGATATCTCTCCCATTCGGGGAAAAGATTTCAATACTAATGCTTTGAACTTTTGGCTTGAATTATGGAAGACAGGAAACAATTGTTTCCTGTCCAGTAATTCTTTTCCTGTTGTTTTTGGCAAACAAAAAACTCGGACATTTCTCCCTTACGGGTAAGAAATGTCCGAGTTTTTTGTTTGAAGGAAAGAATTACAGCCGACGAAGGGATTTGAACCCCCGACCCTCGCTTTACGAAAG
>DYQZ01000048.1 GCA_020719005.1 Candidatus Omnitrophus sp. | reverse complement strand
GGTATTTTTGAGGAGAACTGCTATTGTGCGGTTCCTAATTCGGAGTTCGGGTATAGAAGGTATGTTTAAATAGACTTGACATAAAACAAAGCAGTCAATAAACTGATAACGTTCATTCAAGCCGTTTTCAATTGAGGGCTCATGTTTTTCTCTATTCTTCTAGGTATCAGCATTTGGTTTGTGTTGCGTTGCCTGTTCACGGGGCTTTATACCGTCGACCAGAACGAACGCGCTGTTGTGACCACCTTCGGTAGGGCCCCGCGTTTCGGCAATAAGACCACGGCGAATGATCCGATCTCCGCCGGTCTGAATGACGAAGAGAAGGCGCGTTATAGTTATCCCATCGTAATTGTTACTAATCCCGGTCTATATTTCAAATTCCCATGGCAACGAGTTTATAAGGTTTCGATCGCAACCCAAACGGCGGATATTGCCTTTGATCCGGATAATGCGCGGGCGAATCATGGCGGCACTGTTCTTGAAGCTGTTACTAAAGATCAGCTGAACACCGGTCTTAAGGGGAAGATCCGTTACAAGGTTGATGAGAAGAATTTATACGCTTATCTTTTTGGCGTGCGCCGGCCTAGTTCACATGTCATGGGATATTTCGTTTCTGTTCTCCGCGAGCGCATCTCGAATTTTGAAGCTCCTGTGCCAAAGTTGGGGGAAGAGGGGCATGGTGTGCCGATCTCCTCAAGCCATATATCAGGCATTTCCATTAATGACCTTCGTAAGAACTTGAGCAATCTTAACGCGCATATGGAAAAAGAATGCCGTGTGTCTGGCGCGCGTTATGGGATCAACCTTGAGGCAGCGCTTATCACCGAGATCGATCCGCCACGTGATGTGGAATCTGCTCTTGCGGCCATCAATACGGCGCATAATCAAGTTTCGTCGGAGATCAGCTTGTCGCAGGCCGGTGCTGATCAGAAGATCGTGCAGTCGAAGAAAGCCGTTGAGATCGAAACACTAAAAGCTCAGGCCGAGGTTCAGCTCATTAAACAATTGGCTGAGCAGTTGTCCCTCCTTAAAGCCAGCGGCACAGAGGCGATGCATTTGTATCTAAGGAATTATAAGTTGCAGCTTTTTACTCAGGCCAAGCGGGTCATTGTGGAGGCTGACAAATGAGCTATCCTCCGTTTGCGATCGAGATCATTGCTATTGTTGCGTGTTTTATGCTGGAGCCGCTTATTCTGGCATTGTTGCATTTACTCGGCGTCTTTGTTGTTGTTAATGAGAATGAGGCGAGGGTTTATGTTCTTTTTGGTAATGTCGTCGGCGTTATTCGTGAGCCCGGCTTGCATTTTCTCTGGGCGGAACTAGGCCCGAGCGCCTTGATCGTTAATATCTTTGGGCAATGTCATGTGAGAGATATCCGTCTGGATCAGGAATATATCCGCAGTAATCCTGTTAATTCTGAAGAGGGCGCCCCGATGGGTATCGGCGTCTGGTATGAGATGTATATCAGCGACCCTGTCGCTCATGTTTTCCGTAATCTTGATCCGCGCGGATCATTGCGTGCGAATGTCAGCAGTGCAACGGTCCGTTGTCTTAGCAATATGAAGTTGGCTAATATGTTGGATGACCGGCATGCGATGAGCCTTACGGTGCGGGAGGAAGTTTCTCCTTTATCCAAGGATTGGGGTTATGACCTCGGGTCCGTTTATATCCGCAAGGTGCATTTTCGCGACCTTGGCATGGTCAAACAGATCGAGGAGAAGGTTGTCAATCGTTTGCGTCAGGTCACATCCGCTATCCGTCAGGACGGTGCTAATACCGTTAATATCATCAGCAGTACGGCTGAGAAAGATGCCGCTACCGAGTTTGCGCGTGCCGCGGCTATCCGTTCCCAGATCGTGGGTGCTGAACTTCAGAGGGTCGCCACAGATAAAGAAGTTGCCGAAACTCTTTTTGAGATCCTCGAGACACGTCAGATCCTGGCCGGTGAAGCTGATGTTGTTGTTCTTCCTCCGCGCTCCCGTGGAGACCTTTTGACCCAGTTCATGGTCGATCCCCGCGGTTCTTCAAAATAATTCTAATATTGAATTCTAGTATCGAGACACATTGAGTATTTGTGCAATGTGTTTTGGTATTATTTCTTAATAATACCGTCGGGGGAGTCGAGGAGTTTGATGGCAGGGAAACGGCGTATATAATAGTTCAGGGACCATTCGGTCTGAAAAAGGATGACCATGCGGTTCTGATCATCTTTTGCAAAAGCAACTTCGCGGGATGCGGATTCTTGTAGTTCTGCTTCATTAAAAGGTTCCGCGACCCACTTCATGACTTTCCAGGGCAGCATTTCAAGGCGAGATTCTCCGCCGTATTCATCTCTCAAGCGATACTGCAATACTTCGAACTGCAAGGGGCCTACAGCGCCCAAAAGAGGCATGGTGCTGCCATAACCGACCATGGAGAAGGTTTGTACAATATCTTCGGCTAATAAGTGATCCAGGCCTTTGCGAAAAGGTTTATAGGTCGATGCCGCTGAATTGTGCAGGTAGGCAAAACATTCAGGCGCAAAGCGCGGGATCTCATCAAAGACAAGGTCAGGGTTAACACTGATCGTGTCGCCGATACGGTAATCAAGTTTTGTAACAAAGCCCAGGATATCGCCGGGGTAGGCTTCCGCGATAACTTCGCGGTCGCGTCCGAAAAGTTTGAAGGAGTCTGAAAGCCGGATCTCGCGCCCGGAGCGATGATGGAACACTTTCATATCACGATAAAACCTGCCCGAACATATCCTGGCGAACACAATACGGTCCCGGTGTTGTGGGTTCATATTGGATTGCACTTTAAAGATGAAAGCGGAAAAGTCGGGATGATCCAGCGGGATGAGCCCGCTCTTTGCTGTTCTTGGCGTAGGGGGTGTTGAATGCTCAAGAAATCCTTTTAATAAGAACTCGACCCCGAAATTGTTGGCGGCACTGCCGAAAAAGACAGGCGTTGTCTTTCCTGCCAGGACGGCGGCGGCATCAAAGCCTTCCTGCGCGATATCAAGCATTTGCAATTCTTCGACGACTTCGTGGTAAATATCATCATGCAGGATGCTTTTAACAAAAGGGTCTGAAAGATCATGCAGAGAAACAGGTGCTTTGTATTTCCCACCGGTAACCCGTTCAAAAAGATGCACTTCTTTGTTAAGGCGGTCGTAGATCCCTTTGAAATTCGGGCCATTGCCAAGCGGCCAATTGACGGGGAACGCGTGGATGTTCAGAACTTTTTCCAGTTGATCAATAAGTTCCAAAGGCGGCATGGAAGGGCGATCAAGTTTGTTCATGAATGTAAAGATAGGGATCCCGCGTTTGCGGCAGATCTCAAATAATTTGCGCGTCTGGCCTTCAATACCTTTACCCGCATCGATCACCATGATGACAGCGTCGACCGCCATGAGCACACGGTAGGTATCTTCCGAGAAATCTTTATGGCCGGGTGTATCCAGTAAGTTAAGCCGGAAATCTTCGTAGTCAAATTGCAGGACGGTCGAGGAGATAGAGATCCCGCGTTTCTTTTCAAGCTCCATCCAATCAGAGGCTGTTTCACGCTGTTTCTTTTTTGCGGTGACAGATCCTGCCAGATCAAGAGCGCCGCCGTACAATAAAAGTTTTTCTGTAAGCGTGGTTTTCCCGGCGTCAGGATGCGAAATAATCGCGAATGTCCGTCGTCGTGCTATTTCCTGATTGAGCGTATCATTGGTATTCAAGTGTCAGTGCCTGCCTGTTGGGAGATCAGATTTAAGATGCAACTATATATTATGAAAAGGATATGTCAAGGGGCGGTTCTTTGTTTGAAGCGATATGGGTTGATCCAGGACATGAGTTTGTATATTTTCTGAAGTTTATAGCAAGAGATCGCGGAGAAGATATAATCGGATTAAATATTCAAGGAGGCTTTTATGCGGTTAAGGAAGATGATCCTGTTGGCGGGGATGTGTATGATTTTGGTTGCAGGAAGTGCGGCCATTGTATCGGCGCAGGGATCGATGGCCAATGTAAAAGAGGCTATGGTGATGTTGAAGGAGAAAACATCTGCTCTTGGAGTAGCCAAGATTGAGGAAGGATCTATTTTCTTTGGCGAAATCGATATGAGTGGGAATTTCGATATTGTGGATGAGGTGGCGGACAGTAAGATCTGTACGGCGACGGTGTTCGTAAAAAAGGGCGAGAGTTTTATCCGAGTTGCGACTAACGTGATCAAGGAAGGCCGTCGGGTCATTGGAACAGAACTTGATCCGGCTGGCGCGGCTTATGCGGCGATCACCAAGGGCGAAGCATATTATGGCCAGGTGGATATTCTCGGGAAGCAGTATGAGGCTGGTTATGAGCCGATCAAGGATGCAAGTGGCAATGTCATCGGCGTTCTGTATGTTGGATTCAAACTTTAATTTTTAGAGCATTTTTAGAGAATAGAGGCCTTTTGAAGAGTTTTTCTTCAAAAGGTCTTTTTTTGTTCAATATTTAGAAATTACCTTAGAAAAGGCTTTCTAGATCCTCCCTCTTGTTTTCTTATATTTTATAGTAAATACTTACTAAAGGTGGGTTTTGAAACAAGTTAAATAAGACTTTTGATGAGAATAATAATGTTCAAAAAGATTTTTTCTTTAGTACTGGTTGTGATCTTTCTTGTGACGGGTGTCATGCCTGCGCGCGGGGCAGAGCTTTTGCCTCCAGTAGGGCAAATGGTGCCGTTCTCTGCGGCATTCAAGGCGCCTGAACTGGTGGGTGTGCGTGTTTATGCGGATCAGCCGTTCCGGTTTGATTTTATGCTGGATAAAGGGGATGGGCCGGTTTCAGATGGTGGGCGTTCTTTGCAGGATGAATCGCAGAGGCTCATTAAATATTTTCTTGCGTCATTGACCCTTCCTGAAAAAGATCTTTGGGTGAACCTTTCGCCTGATGAAAAGGACCGCATTATTCCAACAGCTTTTGGGTTGACCGAGATGGGGCGTGACCTGTTGGGTCAGGATTATCTGTTAAAGCAGGTGGCGTCATCGGCTTTTAATCCTGATGAAATATTGGGCAAGACTTTTTGGGATGAAGTATACCGTCAGGCACAAGAGAAGTTCGGGACAACAGATATCCCGCTTGATACCCGTCATCGTGTGTGGATCGTTCCGTCTGATGTGACCGTGTATGAGAAGTCGGATGTGGGCAAGAAGGCTGCGGCCGCCATGGTCGTTGATGCGAAGTTAAAGGTGATGCTCGAGGTTGATTATTTGGCACTTGCAGGGAAAGCGGCGGCGCTGGTCAGCGTCGATCAGGGCGGCGTTGAGGATATGGCGAAACAAGTGATGCGCACTATTATTATCCCCGCGTTGGAGAAGGAAGTGAACGAGGGGACACATTTTGCGCGCTTGCGTCAGGTGTATCATTCGTTCATTCTGGCGGCTTGGTATAAAAAGAAACTTAAAGGTTCTATTGTTGCCGCAAGCTATGTTGATCAAGGCAAGGTCAGGGGCGTGGATACAGGAGAGCCTGATGCGCCGCAGCGTATTTATGATCAGTATGTTGAGTCGTTCAAAAAAGGCGTGTTTAATTTTATTAAAGAAGAGCAGGGCGCTGTCGGAGAAGGTCTTATTCCGCGTAAATATTTTTCAGGCGGGATCGTGATGGATTCAGAGATGGAGGTGGTAACTGATCAGGTATTGGTTGAACAAGCTTTCGGAGCTGAGAAAAAGAAAGATCTGTTCGTGATCTCATCTGCTGGCGAGCCGGTGGAACAAAATGTGACGCCGGTGGTTACAGATGATTCAATGAAGACGGAGATAGGGCGTCGGGAGACGATCACGGGTGCTCTTACAAGCAAGGCGCTTTTTGATCCTGAGGTTGTTAGGGAGATCTCGAAAGCTGACATGTTCTTGATCAGGAAGGTAGTTGCAAATGGTGACAATGAAGAGCTTTTTCGTGAATTCGAGATAACACGTTCAGGAACGCAAGAAGTCAAGAGGTCTGCTTTTTGGCGCTTGCGGGTGCCCGTTGATTATGGCGGGCGTAGGTATCGTGGAGCTTATGTGAAAGGCATCTTGCTTTCTCCGAAAGATACTAATGTCCGAACGTTGGATAAGTCAAAAGCAGGACAGCCTACGGAAGTGATGTATTATCCGGATGGAAAGAGCATGACATCGCCGGCGCTCCCTTTTCCCGAGGGAGGAGAGTTCCTTTATAAAATAGTGGCAGAATACAAGAATACTTTGCTGGCTTTGAAGAACGGGGCGCGGACTAATCTCCCCGTCGGGTATGCTGAATTTACGAACAGAACATTTTTTGTCCCGGATGCTTTGGGTAAGCCCGTTGAGATGAAGCTCGGGTGCCTGGTGGTATTGACGGAAGATGCTGACCCTGTGCGGCTTTGGAATGATTTTAACGAGAAAGTTTTTAAGTTCAGTGATTGGCTTAAAGGTCATTTTGATTGGAAAGAGAAGAGCACAAAAGAACTGAAGCTTCGTTTTCATGGTCCTGACGTTAAGGCGGAGGCGGATGTTTTTCGGGATAAGATCAGGAAGCAGATCGGGGGTCTCGGAACTTTTTTTCGTGATCTTCATCGATGGGCAAAACACAGTAATCCCAATTTCGATAATGTCGGTCTGACTGGGCCCCAACAAGAAGATTTTTTACTGGTGGATCTTCCGGGATTGGTTCCCTGGGAGCGGATCGGAAAGAAGGAACGTTTATGGAATCTGTTATTTGATTTTACGGTCATCGTCCGGAATTTGGCATTGTTGTCTGGTGAGGATGTGAAAGGGACGTCGGAAATATCTCGCTGGGAAAGAGAGGAAAGAAGAAAAGATAAGCTCTTTTTGGGGATGGGGATCAATTTCATGGAGGAGTTTTTCAAGAGATATTTTATCAATACATATAATGACCCCAGGTTCAGTGATGATTTTGATCTGTTGCGCGCGGCGGGTCTTTCAGGGCTTTATGATTCGTTGTCTGTTCTTTTTGTGAATGGCATTGATCCCGCGGTGGGAACAGATTCTGATCTGGGAAAGGCGATCCAGAAAATATTTTCTGAAGAGTTTAGACAGGAATTCCAGAAGCCTTACGAAGGTGACGATAAGGCTGTGGCAACAGCAAGTGTCGTCGACCCGGCAGAAAGGATCATTGAAGCCAGGATCGAGGCTATGGGGCGGGGGCTCGGATTGTTTATTGTCAGGCCGCAGGATATAAAAGAATTGAGAGAGTTTGATGTCGAGGGTAATGTTTCTGATGAAATGTTCTTTAAGGTGGAAGATTTTGTAGAGGCGTTCCGTAATGGGACGCCGTTTGTTTTTGATCTTACGCGTATAGCTGATGACGATGACCCTGTGGAAGCGGTGACACTGCTACTTAACGCGATCTATTTAAAGATGGCGATGGGAGATAATGGAACGTCTGTCATTAGTTATTCATTCATGGAGCTGGTAAAGAATGCGTTGATCCACGGCAATAAGTTTGATCTGAAATTACCGTTATATTTGTATACGGAATTGAATGAGGCGGGAGAGATATATAAGCTTCATGTGATCGATATGGGTTCCAAGCGTCAGATAGATCAAGATATTGTCAAAAGATTGAAGAGCTCAGGGTTAATAAAGGGCATGGGCGTTGATACTATACGTTCCGACTTTCAATATCAACTTGATCTTTTCGGGGAGGGGTTACCTGCCGGCCATGCTGTTGTTACATTGACTAAAAAGACACCAAGATCATCGGATGGGGCTGTCCTTGATCTTGCCGTTGCTGATGCCGTTAAAAAAGTGAAGATGTCTTCGCAGGATGATATCAGGCTTTCACGTTTGTATCATGAAATGAACAATCTTCTGATGGTATTCAGCGGTAATTGGGAGATCTTCGAATATATTTCCGGTCTGACGGTAGAGACCGTGGCGCAGGCGGCATTGATCAACGAGGATCTTAAGAAGTATCTTTTAAAGAATCAAGAGTTCCGCAATAGTAAGGATCCGTGGGGAGGAAAAGATGAACGCGGTGGTGTCGAAGGGTATGATAAGCATTTTAGATATATGCTTGAAGGTGTTCAGGCGGCAGTTGACTCTGTTAATATTTTGGCACAGGAGGCGGCTTTGTCAGGTGATAACAAGACCTGGAGCGTGCTTCAGGAGACTGGCAATGATCTGCTTGGGTTCTTGCGCGGTGTTTGTGAAGGGGGTTCTCCTGCTTTTGACCGGATCATGCCTAAGGATGTGGAGGTCGGTCCGTTGCTTGATCATTTTGTGAGGGAGTTCTCCTTTGATCAGCATATCCATTTTGTTCAGGATGTTGATAAAGATCTTCATATCCTGGCGGATCCGGTGATACTGCCGGATGTTTTCATCAATTTGATCAAGAATTCGCTGGAGGCTATAGGGTCTAATGAGGGAATGATCACGGTCAGCGCAAAACACGACGGAGACTTTGTTAGGATCAGTATAAAAGATACAGGGAGCGGGATCACTACCGAAGATATGAAGCATATCTTTGAACGTGGGCATACTACGAAGATTCATGGGAGCGGAATAGGCCTCGATGTTGTTAAGACCATTGTTAAGGCCCATCATGGAGAGATCTGGGCGGAAAGTCTTGGTAAAGATAAGGGCGCGGAGTTTGTTCTTCGTTTGCCTATTAACAAGTCTGTGTCCGATAAAGGTGGTATTGACCTTGGCGCAGGAACAATGGATATGAAAATCCGCGAGGAGAGCGGAGAGTTCCGCTTTGATCTGAATCCCGATGATCTTAAGGCTTATCAGGATGCGCCGGGCTTGACGCCGGTGATCTTTAGTATTCAGCCGCTGGAAAGTTTGCCGCAGTTTTTAGGAAGCCCATCAGCGCGTTAATTCTAACGGTCTTAATCTTCGTTAATGATTTTAATGAACGCTGTGCTGAATCTTGCCAGTTTTTGCTCGCCCACCCCAAACACATGCGCGAATTCTGATTTTGTTTTCGGCCTGCGATGACACATATCGATGAGCGACTTATCAGAGAAAATGATGTAGGGCGGAACGCCAGCTTGATCCGCAAGTTCTTTGCGTTTTAAGCGTAATTTTTCAAACAGCGTCGTGTCATAGGCGGCATTCTCTTTGATCTTGACTGTCTTGGCAGGGGTGGCGTCTTGTTCGGGAAGATATCCCTGGAAAAGGCGTTTGCCGCTCATGAGTTCATAGGCGCTTTGGGTAAGGCTTAAGACGCCGTATTCATCACTTTTCTTAAGGATGCGCTGGGCTAACAGTTGTTGAGCCAGGTTCTGCCATTGTTTGATCGACCATTCGCGACCTGCGGCAAATGTTCTGCAATGGTTGTGGCCGTAGTTCATGATTTTTTCTGCCTCACTGCCGCGCAAAACATTGATCACATGGAGCGCGCCAAAACGTTCTTCTGTTTCTGACATGCATTGCAGGAATTTGATCGCGGGAGCTGTTAAATTGATGGTCGCTTCTTTTGGTTTGATGCAGTTGTCGCACAGACCGCAATTCTCGATTTTGTAATTTTCCCCGAAGTAGGTGATAAGAGGTATCCGTCGGCATTGACGGCTTTGGGCATAGGCGATCATGGTATTTAAATGATCCTGTGCTACGCGTTTTTGTGTTGCGTCTTCTTTTTGATCGATAAAATATTTGATCTTGGCCGCATCCCCGGCACTGAAAAGAAGGAGGCACTGCGAAGGCAGTCCGTCGCGTCCAGCGCGTCCTGTTTCCTGATAATAGGATTCAATATTCTTTGGAAGGTCGTGATGGATGACAAAACGCACATTCGGTTTATTGATGCCCATGCCAAAGGCAATGGTCGCCACCATGATCGGCACATCATCACGGATGAACAGGTCTTGATTCTTATGACGTATATCGTCGGATAAGCCGGCGTGATAGGGAAGTGCTTTAAACCCTGCTTTATTGATATTTTTTGTTAAGTCATCGACTTGTTTACGTGAGAAACAATAGATGATCCCGCTTTGATCTTTGAATTTTCGGATATATTCGATCGTCTGGTCAACGGCGCGGCTTTTGGGGATGACCTCATAAAATAAATTATCACGGTTAAAGCTCGCGACGAGTTCACGCGGTTTGTCGAGTGTTAGATTAGTAATGATGTCACGGCGCACGCGCTCGGTGGCCGTGGCAGTCACGGCGAGGAAAACAGCGTCTGGGAATGCATCACGAAGTTCCTTGATCCTGCGGTATTCTGGACGGAAATCATGGCCCCACTCGGAGATACAATGCGCCTCATCAACCGTAATGCAATCGACACGGCAAAAGCGGAGCATTTCAAGGATGTTCTCTTTGAAAAGTGTTTCCGGCGCGCAGAAGAGAAGTTTTGTTTTTCCCGACCGGATCTTCTCTTGATTGACCTCGTATTCGCCGCGCGTGAGAGTGCTATTGAGGAGCTCAGCTTCAACGCCGAGCGTCTTTAGTTGGCTGACCTGGTCTTTCATGAGCGAGATAAGGGGCGAGATGACGACCGTCAACCCCGGAAGCATCAGGGCAGGTATTTGATAACAAAGAGATTTTCCGCCCCCTGTCGGCATTAAAAGAACGGTGTCTTTCTTATTTAAAACCGACTGGATGCATTCTTCTTGCAAGGGTCGAAAAGAGTCGTAGCCGAAAATGGAGCGCAGGAGTTTTAATTTCATGGAAGTAATATTATACGGCGAAGAAATGTAATTGCGAGTTAAGTTATTGTAAATAATTCAGGGAACTGGCGAGGGGGCTGGTTTTAGACTGATTTAATAATCAGGAGAAATATGCCAGTCTTTTTTGTTGCGATGCGGTAAACGCAGTTTTGAGCATTTCTTTCTTTGCATTGATTCGTTTTGCGGCTTTAAGAAGAGTTTCGATGATATTTTCAAAATTTACAGGTTTTACAAGATAGTCACAGGCGTTTTTTTCGATGGCTTCAATGCAATGTTCAACGCTTGAATCTCCGGTGATCATAATGACTTCGACGCGCAGATCGATCTTGCGGGCTTCTTGCAGAAATTCTAAGCCATTCATGCGCGGCATGCAAATATCACAAAGTACAATGTCAATCAGATGAAGTTTGATCTTTTTTAATCCTTCTACACCATTTTCAGCGGTGAAGACTGTATAACCTCGTCGTTCCAGTATTTTCTTAAGTGGTTCCCTGGCGTCAGGTTCATCATCAAGGATTAGAACATTCGTTTTTCGGAGTGTGCTCACTGCCCTTTTTTTTGGTGATATTTCCTAGACGCTACCACCTGTTACATAAAAGATACACTAATGGATCCGCATATGTAAGGGCTAGGGGGAGTTATTGAGGAAACATTACCTTAAGATAAAACTATATGGTATGCAATGGTTTATGAATTTATAGCTTTCTATGCTTTTGAAGATTTCTTTGCAAATGTGTCAGATATGATAAACTGATGCCCTTATGACATTCTCATCACTAGGATTATCTTCAGATCTGCTTCAAGCCGTCAAGTATGCGGGCTATGAAACCCCGACGTCTGTTCAGGAAAAGGCGATCCCTCTTATTCTAAAAGGGCAGGACATCATTGCCCAGGCTAAGACCGGGACAGGGAAGACGGCGGGTTTTACGTTGCCTGTGCTTCAGCTTTTGCAGGACCAGGTCAGCGGCAACAGGAAGATGATCAAAGCCCTTGTTCTAGCGCCGACGAGAGAACTGGCCATGCAGGTGGCGCGTGCATTCAAGGATCATGGGCGACTTTTAACCAGACCGCTTAAGACCATCACGCTCATCGGCGGGCTTAATATTGATCTTCAGATCCGGAATCTTCATCACGGAGCGGATATTGCTGTTGC
>DYQZ01000047.1 GCA_020719005.1 Candidatus Omnitrophus sp. | reverse complement strand
AATGACCAGCGTATTGCGGTGCGTTCGATCTAAATAAAGGGTTTGGGAAAATTATTTTATGATGCGGTCTGTTTCAGAAAAAGAGTTCTTGTCCTACGCAAAGCAGGGCAATCTGGTGCCTGTGTTCAAGGAGATCTATGGCGACCTTGAAACACCGGTCGCTGCGTATATGAAACTGGCCAAGACGTCAAAATATTCTTTTCTCCTCGAGTCTGTCGAGGGGACTGAGAAGATGGCACGCTATTCTTTTCTGGCAAAAGACCCGGATCTGGTGTTTCGTGTCAAGGGCAAGGACGCAGAAATATTGCGCTTGTCCCAAAAACGCATGAAAGCGGGAAAACAGCTTTTTACGCATTCTCCCATGGAAATCGTTCGGGAGTTGATAAGTGGATATAAATTTGTTAATATATCCGGTCTTCCACACTTTTGTGGCGGGCTTGTCGGCTATATGAGCTATGACATGGTTCGGTTCTTTGAGAAAATACCGAATATTGCCAAGGATGACCTTGGGTTCCCTGATGCAGTCCTCATGATGGCTAAAGATATCGTGGTCTTTGATCATTTGTATCATACGATCAGGGTCGTCTCTTGTGTGGAGACCCTGCCTAAGGCGAGCAAGGCGGAGTTGGTCAAACAATATCGTTTGGCATTAAAACGCATCGACGCTATTATTGGGGAGCTCAATAAACCTTTGAAGGCGTCTGTAACCCCTGCGAAGTCGAATGGCAGTGTTAAAACGCGTTCGAATTGTACGAAAGCGGCGTTTGAACAGATGGTCGAGCAGGGCAAGGAGCAGATCAGGGCAGGTGAGATCATCCAGGTCGTTTTGTCTCAGCGTTTTGATGTTGATATCAAGGCGGATCCTCTTACGGTATATCGCACCTTGCGCGCGCTTAATCCGTCGCCGTATATGTATATTTTGAATTTTGACGGGTTTCATCTGATCGGTTCATCACCTGAACTCTTAGTGAGGGTCGATCAAGGGGTGGTGGCTACCCGTCCTATTGCAGGAACACGCCCGCGCGGCAAGACTCCCGAAGAGGACTCGGCACTTGAGAAAGATCTGTTGGCAGATCCAAAAGAATTAGCCGAGCACGTGATGCTCGTTGATCTTGGGCGTAATGATCTTGGACGTGTGTGTAAAGAAGGTTCGGTCAAGGTCACTGATTTGATGTCCGTCGAGCGTTACTCGCACGTGATGCATATTGTCAGCAACGTAGAGGGCGTCCTTAAAGAAGATCAAGATGCTATCTCGGCACTTCAGGCTGTTTTTCCGGCGGGAACATTGTCGGGCGCGCCTAAAATAAGGGCCATGGAGATCATTGAGAGTTTGGAGAAAACACGACGCGGTCCTTATGGCGGATGTATCGGGTATCTAAGTTTTTCGCAGGACCTGAACACCTGTATCACCATTCGAACGATCGTGGTCAAGGGAAAGAAAGCATACGTGCAGGCAGGGGCAGGGATCGTCGCTGATTCAGACCCCGCGTGTGAATATCAGGAAACCTTAAATAAAGCAAAAGCACAGATCAGGGCGCTGGAAGTCGCTCAAAAAAGATAGAAGAGTAAAATCAAACAAACGAAAGGGTAGAATTAACATGGAAGTTAAGATCAGAATGCAGAAGTCCGGCGGTCCGGCTCAGAAACACCACAACTGGCGCATCGTTGTTATCCCGAAGCAGAGTGCTCGTGATGGCCGCGTGCTTGAGACTATTGGTTTTTATGATCCGTCGAAGAAGCCGGCTGTTTATAAGCTTGATGTGGCCAAGGTCGACAAGTGGGTCAAGACCGGCGCTAAGATGTCTGACACCGTTAAGTCTCTTTATAACAAAACCAAGAAGGCCGCCAAGTAAGCGAATATCTTTTTAAGATGTTCCTTGTTTGTTGACACCTCATAAGCGGGGTGTCTGTGCCCATTGTTGAAAGGAAAGCGTTATATGCAACCACAACCGAATTTCATTGTGCAACTCATACCGATGGTTCTTATCTTCGGTATCTTTTATTTTCTTATTATCCGTCCTGAAAAGAAGAAGCAGAAGGATCATCAGGAACTGTTGAAGAACTTGAAAAAGAATGACAAGGTTGTTACGGCCGGCGGTATTCAGGGTGTAGTCGTTTCTGTTGATGAGGCGACCGTTGTCCTGCGTTTGGATGAGAATTGCCGTGTTACTTTTCAGAAAGAATCTGTAACGTCAGTCATTGTGTCCAAAGAATAATTAAAAAACAATTCTATCGAGGCAGATATGAGTAAGAGTCTACGGAACAGGGTCTTCATTGTTGTTGGTGTCATTATTGCGTGTGCGGCTTTTATGTGGCCGATCAACAAACGCATCAACCTTGGTCTTGACCTTCAGGGTGGTATGCACCTTGTGCTCAAGGTGGATACATCAAAACTGCCGGATAAGGCAAAGTCAGATGCTGTGGCGCGTGCCATGGAGATCCTTCGTAACCGTATCGATAGCCTGGGTGTGGGGGAAACAGTTCTTCAGCGTCAGGGCGAAGAAGAGATCCTTCTTCAACTTCCTGGCGTGACCGATCGTAATAAAGCGGTTGAGATCGTTAAACGCGTCGCTCACCTTGAATTCCGTCTGGTGCATAAAGATGCAGCTAAATTGCAGGAAGCTATTTCAGGAAAGCCTGTCGAAGGTTATGAACTTAAGATGACCAAGGGTGATGACAAGGAGCCTGTGCTTGTTGAGAATAAAGCGGCCATGCAGGGAGATGCCATTACCGATGCGAAGGTCGATATTGATTCTTCTGGGATGATGCCCAATATTTCGTTGTCATTCAATGCCCAGGGAACAAAGGATTTTGCAGACTTGACACAGGGTCATGTGGGGGAACGCCTTGCCATTGTTCTTGATGATGAGGTCATGTCTGCACCGAATATCCGTGAAGCTATTTTAACAGGGAATGCCCAGATCACAGGGCAGTTCACCTATGAAGAAGCTGCTGTTTTGGCAATGTCATTGCGTTCCGGTTCTTTACCGGCGCCGATCTATATTGAAGAAGAGCGCACCATTGGGCCTTTGCTTGGGAAAGATTCTATTAATGATGGTTTCAAAGCTACTATCATTGGCTCCTTGCTCGTTTTTGCGTTCATGATCCTTTATTATTTTATCGGCGGGATGATCGCTTCCTTTGCGCTCATGATGAACTTGTTCATGACCGTTGGGGTCATGTGTTTTATCAATGTGATGCTTCCTTATTCGCAGGTTACATTGACCCTTCCTGGTATCGCCGGTCTGGCATTGACCCTGGCGATGGCGGTGGATGCGAATGTTCTTATTAATGAACGTATCCGTGAGGAGTTGGACAATGGCCGCACATTGGCGGCATCTATCAATGCCGGGTATGACAAGGCGCTTACTGCGATCATTGATTCCAATGCCACAACATTGGTCGCTGCGGCCATGCTTTTTTACTTTGGTTCAGGTCCGATCAAGGGTTTTGCGATCACTTTGACAATCGGGTTATGCGCGTCTCTTTTTAGCGCGGTCTTTCTGACCAGGACGATCTTTATGTTCCTGATCGAGAAGAACATCATTAAATCTTTGCCCATGATGCATTTTATTAAACCGACCAAGATCGATTTTATCGGTAAAGCGCCGGTCTTTATTGCGTTATCTGTCATTGTGATTGCGGTTGGTCTTTTTACGGTTTATCAAAAGAAAGATCAGGCTTATGGTATTGATTTCTCCGGTGGCCAGGTTCAGGAATATCGTTTTGAAAAGCCTCTTTTTGCAGAAGATATTCGCGCCGCGATCAAGGCTGCCAATGTTAAGGATGCTATTATTCAGCAGTTTGACAAGAATCCGGAGAATGTGATCATTCGTACCAATGAAGATACCTTTGAAACGGTCTCTGCCGCGTTCAAAAATAAGTTCCCGACAAATAAAGCCGAAGTGATGCGCATCGAAAAGGTTGGACCGGTCGTAGGTAAGAAATTGCGCGAACAAGCCGTGTGGGCATTGTTATTGGCCCTGGCCGGCATTCTTATTTATGTTGGTTTTCGTTTCAAGCATTTTGATTTCGCAACAGCAGGTATTATTGCGCTTTTCCATGACGTACTTGTTGCTTTTGGGATGACGGTGTTCCTAGGGCGTCAGATCGATCTGTTGACGGTAACCGCATTACTTACGATCGCAGGTTATTCGATCAATGACACCATTGTTATTTATGACCGTGTTCGCGAGAACATGGCGAAGACAGGCAAGAAGATGGGGCTTAAGGATGTGATCAATTTAAGCATGAATCAGACGTTAGGACGCACATTACTGACCTCGTTTGCCACCATGTTGGTTGTTGTCGTTTTCTTTTTCGTGGGTGGAGAAGTGCTGAATTCGTTCTCATTAACGCTTCTTATCGGTATGTTCGCGGGTGTCTATTCAACGGTCTTTATTGTGTCCCCGATCGTTGTTTGGTGGAATAATCGCGGCGTAAAAGCAGTAGCTTAAGTTTTATTATTGAAGGGGCATTTGCTCCTATGTTCCAAACATTGAAGTATTTTGTAGCTCAAAAGGTCAGTCGCGAGGAGATCGCGGCTGACCTTTTGCGTTTTGGTTATGAACGTTCTAACACTGCCGCCGAGGAGGGTTCGTTCGCGGTGCGCGGCAGTATCATTGATATCTTTCCTGTTCATTTCGATTCACCTGTGCGGATGGATATTGATGATGATACATTGCGTGCGATCTATTCATTCAATCTCATCACAGGCAAGAATATCTGGGATCATAAAGCGATCATCGTCTTTTCCCGCAAGATACCGACCAGAAAAGATACCTTCACGGCAGAAACCCCTCTCAATTATTTTGTTGATATTGAGAAGGGGGATTATGTTGTTCACAACCGTCACGGGATCGGCCGCTACCTTGGGTTTAAGGATTTTGAGGTTGATCTAAGAAAGGTTGATCATTTTGTTATTGAATATAAAGGGGGAGAAAAGCTTTTCGTGCCTCGTCACGATCTTCATTTAATCCAGAAATATGTCGGGTTTGCGAAGAAACCCCCGCGGCTTTTTAAATTAGGTTCCAAAGAGTGGGATAAAGTAAAACGTCTGATCGAAAAGCGTTTGCAGCGCACGGCTGCTGAGCTTTTGCATGTGCAGGCGATGCGTGAAAGTCTGGTGGGTGTGGCGTTCTCACCGGACACCGCGTGGCAGGCTGATTTTGAGAAAAGTTTTCCTTTTACAGAAACGCCGGATCAGACAAAGACGACGTTTGAGGTGAAAACAGATATGGAGTCCCCGCGGCCTATGGATAGGCTTTTATGTGGGGATGTCGGTTATGGCAAGACCGAGGTTGCGATGCGCGCGGCTTTTAAAGCGGTCATGGACGGGAAACAGGTCGCGGTCCTTGTGCCGACGACCGTGCTTGCGGAACAGCATTATTATAATTTTTCAAAACGCATGAAAGACCTTCCTGTGAGAGTCGGAATGTTAAGCCGATTCCGTACAAAAGGGGAGCAGGTAAAACTGGTTAAAGAGGCGGCAGAAGGTCACGTTGACATCGTGATCGGTACGCATCGACTGCTGTCCAAGGACATGGCCTTTAAAGACCTTGGGCTTATTATTATCGATGAAGAACAGCGTTTCGGGGTGAATGCCAAGGAGCGGCTTAAACACATGCGCCTTTTGGCTGATGTCCTGACCTTGACCGCAACACCTATCCCTAGGACACTGTTCATGGCCATGTCAGGATGCCGTGACATGTCGGTCATCATGACCCCTCCGCAGAACAGAGTTCCCGTCGTAACACAGGTTATCTCTTTTGATGAGGATATTATTCAGGATGCGATCAGCCGTGAGCTTTCGCGGGGTGGGCAGGTGTTTTTCTTGCATAATCATGTGGAGGATATCGCCTCTATCGCAGGAGTTATACATCGCCTTGTCCCAAAAGCTCGGATCGGGGTCGGGCATGGTCAAATGCCTGGGCGGGAGCTCGAGGCGGTCATGCTAAAGTTTCTGAAAGGCGAGATTGATGTTTTGGTATGTACCACTATAATAGAATCCGGTATCGATATCCCGAATGCCAATACCCTGATCGTCAATAAAGCCGACCGTTTCGGTCTTTCTGATCTTCATCAGTTAAGAGGGCGTGTCGGGCGGATGGATGTTAAAGCGTACGCATATTTCATTGTGCATGATAAAACTGTTCTGTCGGGTGTTCCCAGGCGTAGGCTAGAAGCATTGCAAAAATTTACAGAGTTGGGGGCAGGTTTTCATATTGCCTTCGAGGATCTGCAGATCCGCGGCGCGGGAAATATCCTCGGGAAACAGCAGCACGGGTGTATTGCATCCGTCGGGTTTGACCTTTATTGCCGGATGCTGAAAGAGTCTGTTGAACATATTAAGAAAAACATGGAGAAAATGAATGAATTTTCTACAAAGAAGTAGTGCTGTAGTTGTTTTCTTGCTGGCGTTGTTGGCGGCGTATCCTGCATTCTCTCTCGACGACGGGATCGTGGCTGTTGTTAATAGCGAGGCTGTTACGGCCAAGGACTTGAAGGACTATTTAAAGAATGTATACGCACAGCTACGTATTGAGAATAAGTCACAGCAAGAGATCGACGAGGTTATGCGGCAATATGAAGAAAAGGGCATTGAGCAGATCATTGATGATAAGTTGATCCTGGCTGCCAGTAATGAGATGGGCGTTGTGATCAAGCCTAAAGCAGTGGATGACAGGATCGAAGGTATTCGCTCAAAGTATCCTTCGTACAAGGAATTTTCGGATGCGCTTATGAAAGAAGGCCTGACGATCTCAGACATGAGAACAAAGATCGAGGACCAATTCAAGGGGCAAGTGGCGGTCAATAAAGAAGTCCGTGAGAAAGTGACGGTCAATCCGCAGGAAGTGACGGATTGGTTCAGCGCGCATATCAATGAGCTTCGTTCACGTTCGAGGGTGAATCTAAATTCTATCTTTGTAAAGTCTATTTATGGCAAGAATGAAGCCAGAAAAAAGATAAGTGAAGCCCTGGTGCAGATCAAAGGGGGCGCGGATTTTAAGATGGTGGGTGAGAAATATTCCGAGCTTCCTCCGATCGGCATGGTGAATACGGAAGACCTTCGTCCTGAAATGAAAGCCAGGGTCGAAAGTTTATCCATAGGCGCTGTTTCTGAGATCGTCGAGCTTGAGAACGGATTTTATATTTTCAAGTTAGAAGGCAAGAGTGAGAACAGTGAACCAGCTTTAAAAGATTATAAGAATGAGATCTATCAAAAGCTTTTTGAAGAAAAATTCCGCGTTCTTTTCAAGCAATGGATCGAAAGACTCCGCAAGAAAGCATATGTTGAGATCAAAAAGCACTAAACGTATCGCGATCACGATGGGGGATCCTTCGGGGGTGGGCCCTGAGGTCATTGCGTCGTCGCTTCGCAAGATCCGTCTAACAAGGTCTGATATTGTTATTATCGGCGATCAGGATGTTTTTAAATATTTCTGGGAAGGCCGGGATCTGCCGCGGTTCATTCATGTGAAAAAGAACGAAGGCGTTCGTCATGCCTCAGGGGTGCCAACGTCAGCCTCGGGTGAGGATTCGTTGTTGTATCTTAACAAGTTTATTGAGCTTTATAAAGCGGGGGAGGTTGATGCTCTTGTGACAGGGCCCCTTAGCAAGGAATCGATCAGTCGTTTTATTAAAGATTTTAAAGGGCATACCACTTTCTTGGCCAATGCGTTCAAGAAGAAAAATGTTGAGATGCTTTTTGTCGCCGATGATGTTCGTATGGTTTTAGTCACGCGCCATATCCCGCTTAAAGATGTACCGTCTCTTATCTCATCTGCCAAAGTTGTGAGCGTGACGCGCTCAGCGCATGATTTCTTAAAAGAGCATGGAAGTTCAAAGAAGATCCGCGTTGCTTTATGCGGTCTTAATCCTCATGCGGGTGAAGGCGGACATATTGGTCGCGAGGAGATGGATCATATTATTCCGGCACTCAAGAAATTAAAAAGAGCCGGCATGGATATTGAAGGGCCTTTCCCGGCGGATACAATATTTGAACAACGCAATCTTAGGAAATTCGATCTGATCGTAAGCATGTATCACGATCAGGGGTTGCCGGTATTAAAGGCGCTGTATTTTGACAAACTGGTGAACGTTACCACGGGCTTGCCTTTTATCCGGACATCGCCGGCGCATGGCACTGCCTTTAATATAGCAGGCAAGGGTATCGCAAATGATGGCTCGATGCGCGCCGCGATCGAATTAGCCGGGAGGCTTTCTTGAGATACATGACCCAGCCGGACCCAGATGATGTGGTTAATAAGAAACTTCCTGCCCCTTCGTTCGCGAAAAAGAGACTTGGGCAGAATTTCTTGATCAATGCGCGCATGATCGAGCAGATGATGAACGCGTGCGCATTCACTAAAGAAGATGTGGTCCTTGAGATAGGCCCTGGTAAAGGCGCTATTACGCGTATTCTTTCACCCCTTGTAAAACAGGTCATCGCTGTTGAGGCGGATAAAAGATTGGCAGAGGCTCTTTCTCTTGAGTTCGCAGGATCAAATGTGACCGTGCATCAGGGAGATATCCTTGATCTTGACTTTGCGTTATTGCCAGCGCGTGTCAAACTTTTCGGGAATATCCCGTATAATATATCCACACCGATCCTTGCGTGGATGTTAAAGAACAGGACGCGTTTCTCGTCGTGTTTCCTAACAGTACAGCTTGAATTTGCCGAACGTATGTTGGCAGGCATTAAAACCAAAGACCGTTGCCCCTTGTCTTGTTTTATTGAAGCATTCACGGATACGAAGATCCTTCTTAAAGTGCATCCGCGTTCGTTCCAGCCCATGCCTAAGGTCATGTCATGTTTTATGCGTTCTGATATCAAAGATAAACCAGCGGTCGATATCAAGGACGAAGTATATTTTGAGAAGATCATCCGTGAAGCGTTCTTGCTGCGTCGTAAGACGCTTCCGAATTCATTGCATAATGTTATTACCAAAGACCGTTTGATGCCAGTTCTAGAGAGCGTTGGCATTTCGCCTCAGGCGAGGGCAGAGGACCTTACGCTCCAGGAGTTCGCGCGTTTGACGGCAATGCTACAAGGGTAAGGAAAATGGACCATAAGATCTATTATCATGATACAGATGCCGGCGGGATCGTTTATTACGCCAATTATCTGAAATATTTCGAGGAAGCACGCACGGAATATTTAGAAAGCCGCGGGCTTAGTGTTGTTGATTGCAGGCAAAGAGGTATCTTCTTTGCTGTGCGTTCGTGTAATATTGTGTATAAAAGCCCGGCGCGTTATGGGGATGTGATCGTCTCTGATGCCATCATAGAGAAACAAACCCCTATACAGCTTTTCTTCAAACAGACCATCCGCGATAAGAACAGCGGTAATGTTCTTGTGGAAGCAGATGTTGTTTTGGTATGTTTAACGAACGAGTTTAAGCCAGCCGCGCTACCGGCTGATCTGAAGGAAAAACTTTTATGAAGATCTCAGTTAAGATCCTGGTGCTCGTTGTTATTTTTCTTTCCGTTATTGCCTTTAACGGTGTTATCAGCCATCAATTGTTAAAAAGGATGGGAAGTGAGCTAAAAGGTGTCGTTAATAAAGACGTTGCGTTGATGCAGGCCGCGACTGCTGTTACGCGTCTTCAGCTTCAAAAAGCCATTATTTTCGAACGGATGCGCCGTATCGCCGAGGAATTGGCTTATCAGGAAACGAATACAGCCCGTAAAGAACACCTCTTTTTTCAGACAAAGCTTTCACAGAATAGTTTTAATGATCTGGCTAAAGAGGGGGCTCTTAATATCGTTAATGCCAAGATACTCCTGGATGAAAGCTTGAAAGAGAAACTGGAACCGGACGTCAAGGCTCAATTCCAACAGCTTGCTTCTATTCTTAGGGAGATCGAGAAAGCCCATATTCATTACGATGCGCTTGCGGGTGATCTGTTTAACATTATCCTGAATAAGAAATACGAATTCTCACAGGATGATCTGGCTCAGATCCATCGTGATGAAAGGAAATTAACGACGGAGCTTCAAAAACTGGTTGAGGCGGTCCAGAAATTCACGCAGGCGTCGCTTGTGAAGGCAGAGGTTTATGAGCGGACGGCTGAGCGGATCTTATGGGTGATCCTTCTCATCAGTTTGCTAGTTTCGCTTCTTTTGGCTGTTTCGATCATTCATGCGATCGCTCGTCCTCTCAAAGATCTGGTCAAGGCGGCGGAACGCGTTGGGCAGGGGGATCTTAATATTCATCTGGCGGAGAGCGGTCGCGATGAGTTTGGTGAATTAAGCCGTGCGTTCAATCAAATGTCGCGTCAGTTGGATGATTCGAAGAAGAAACTTGAAGCTCAACAGGAAACCTTGCGCCAACATCTGGATATTACGGAGAAGCAAAAGAAAGATCTGCTCAAGGTGAACCATGAGCTCGACCAATTTGTTCATACGGTCAGCCATGATATCCGTTCGCCTTTGATGGGCATTTCCTGGTATGCGGATTTTTTAAAGAAACAACAATATGAAGCGCTTGACTCTAAGGGGCGCGATTCTGTCGACGGTGTCATCAGAGGAGTTGAGAAGGCGAATGCGCTTATCCGCGACCTTCTGACATTAACACGGCTTTCCCGTGTTAATAATCCGTATCAACATGTGGATGTATCGTTATTGTTGAATGATGTGACAACAACCCTGGAATACAAGATCAAGGAAACGCACACTGATCTTCAGATCCAGTCAAATTTACCCGGGATCATTTGTGACGGGATAAAATTGAAAGAAGTTTTCTTGAACCTGATCACAAATGCCATTAAATTCTCGTCAAAGAATAAGGAAGTTCATCCTAAAGTGATCATTGGTTATTGTGATGCGATCGATGCACATGAATTCTTTGTTAAAGATAACGGGATCGGTATCGATCCCAAGCATCATCAGGAGATCTTTGATATCTTTAAACGGCTTGATACGGCTGAAGCCTATGAAGGGACAGGCGCTGGCCTAAGCATTGTCAAAAGTATCGTGGAAGGGCATGGGGGGAAGGTTTGGATCCTTTCGGAGGCAGGGAAAGGCGCGGAATTCCATTTCTCCATTCCTAAAGGCTTACGCGTCAATATCGTTAAGTCCGTCGATATCGATCATAGTTGAACCAAGAGGTGCCTTTCCTTTCAAGAACATGGCTTTTCCCTTGTCAGCGTCGAATCCCTTTGTTAATATGTCCCAAATATGATCACTACAGAAACTGTCCAATACATCGCCTCTTTATCGCGTCTTCATCTAAATGAAGCGGAAATACCACGATTCGCCAAGGATCTTGAGGATATCCTTCATTATGTCGAGCAGTTGAATATGCTTGATGTGACTGATGTTAAGCCTACAAGCCATGTGCTGAATGTGCTCAATGTTTTCCGGTCGGATGATGTTAAGCCATCCTTGTCTCAAACAGAGGCGATGTCGTTCGCTATTGATCAGCATCAAGGTTTCTATAAAGTACCGAAAGTGATCGAATGAACCTCTACGATCTCACCGCTCATGCACTCTTGGAAAAGATAGTTTCCGGCGATGTTAAGTTAGAAACAGTCGTTTCCGAAGTCCATGCCCGCGCTAAAGAAGTGAACTCGCGCACGAATGCATTCATTCATATTTTAGATGTTCCTTTGTCTTCAAGTGTCGCGGGGTCTTGTCCGATCCCTGTGGCCATTAAGGATAATATTTGCGTTAAAGGGGAGTTTGTCACGTGCGGCTCAAAGATCCTCAGAGGGTTCCGGCCGCCATATGATGCCGCCGTTACCGAGAAGATCAAAGCCAATGGTGGGGTGTTGTTGGGAAGTGCGAATATGGATGAGTTCGCGTTTGGTTCATCGTCTGAAAGTTCGTCCTATGGCCCTGTGCGAAATCCCTGGGATCTGGGGCGTGTTCCTGGTGGATCGTCGGGGGGGTCTGCGGCTTGTGTTGCGGCGGGTCAAGCTGTATGGGCGTTAGGGAGTGACACAGGCGGGTCTATCCGTCAGCCCGCGTCTTTTTGCGGGGTGGTGGGGCTTAAGCCTACTTATGGGCGGGTATCCCGTTATGGTTTGATCGCGTTCGGCTCTTC
>DYQZ01000046.1 GCA_020719005.1 Candidatus Omnitrophus sp. | reverse complement strand
TCTAAGGCATGTCCACGCGTTCACTTCTTACCAACCGCAAAGACATCCAGGATCTCTTTGATCTGGGTATCCATTTTTTCCCACGCATGCCACGAAGAGACGCCACGCTCAATACATGCCCCACTAAAAAGATGCACTCTATCCGCTTCAACAAGGCAAGAGCCCTCAGCAATGACAAGATCGGCACATTCCCGACCGATCATCCCGACTGGAGAAGCAAACCATCCCCGTTCAACATCCTCCCACTGATCGATCAAGGACAAAGCTTTCTCCACCGGAAAGCCTCCCGCAAAAGCCGTGGGATGCATTGCCGATAAGATATCCGGCTCTCTCACATCAGGCTGTAATTTTCCTGATAACGTTAAGATCAAATACTGCTCATACACTGACCTTACAACCTTCCTGTCAGATGGCGGATCATATGAAAGACACAACGTACGAAATGCCTCCAATAACGCCACTGATGCATAACGCCGGTCCCGTCTCTCCTTGGGAACAGCTAAAAGTTCCCGCTCAAGAAGCCCATCCTCGATCACACTCGCCCCACGAGGACGTGAAGCAACGGTCACCTCACTATAAATATTACGTTCTTTTCGAACATACAATAATTCATGAGACGCCCCCAGGAGACACAGATCGGAAGAAAATTGAAAAAGGTACAAAGCCCCGTTCTTACGGGATATGCCAATGGCCGCCAACAGAGCACATGGGTCCACGCTCTGCGATAATTCAAGCGTCGATCGTCGAGAAAGCATGATCCTATCGACAGATCCACTTAAAACAGCCTCAGCTGCCAGTGACACTTTCTTGTTCCACTCATCATAGTAAGGCAGATCCTTACGCGCTATCACAGAGGGGAGATATCCTTCTCTTTCCTGAGGGAACACAACAGCCTCGATCTCCCGACGAATATGTTCAAACGGTATTTTCTCACCCGGCCCAACCAGCACATGACATGTAAAATAATACGCCCCTTTCTCCTCTACAACACAAAAACGAGGTAAAAGTGCCTGCATAGCATAAAAGCCCTTCCACTCCCCTTTAGGCATTGTTTTAGAAAAACTCATCCCAAAGAACAATTTCACATCAGCCGCCGCCAGGACAGCGTTCACCCGTTCCCAAAAGATATCCGCTTTATCCTGATCTTTTGTATGCTCAAAGAATGATACGCCAACCCCGGCACACGCCCAGTCAATATCAGGCCTTTTCCAATAAACCCGTTGAAAAGATGGCTGACTTTGCAGCCATGAAAGAAGCGGACACGCAACAACACGCTTTTTGATGACATACAAACGCAGCGACTGGTCTGAAACATCTGAAAAAGAAGCAGACGGCATGGACACGGACTTAGCGATCATCTCCAATTCCTGGATGATCTCTTGTCGGGCCTCCTGCCAACCTAATTCCATCACGGGATCCATATCTTGATCATCACTTCCTTGCAATATACATATTGACTGCACCCATCGCTATTTCACGACGATGAACATTTCGAAAACCGACCTGACGTATAATATGTTCCATACGCTCACCATAAGGGAACATGAAAATGGTCTTTGCGAGATACAAATACGCTTTCCAATTCCAGGTAAGCAAACCTCCAATGATCGGGATCAAACCCCTAACATAAAACCTGAAAAGAAAACGCTGTATCCACCCGGAAGGAAGCGCGAATTCCATAGCAATGAATACGCCATCAGAAGAAAGAACGCGGTAAGCCTCACTTAACCCTTTCATCAAGTCCGGCAGATTCCTCAGACCAAAAACCACTGTCACAACGTCGATACTATTGTCATCATGCAAAAGTGCACACGCATCACCCTTCAGGAAATTAACGCGGCCAGATACCCCGCGGGCTTCCGCCTTCCGACGGGCAATATCAAGCATGTTAGCTGAAACATCCACGCCTACGATATCAGCCACCCGAGGGTCTTTTAAAAGAACAAACGCAACATCTCCTGTGCCTGTGGCAAGATCCAAAATCCTGAGCTCTTTCTTAGAGGGCAGCCACTTTAGAAAAAGCCGTCGCCAGCACCCGTGCATCCCAAACGATAAGACAGCATTCACCAGATCATATCGCCGGGCAATAGGAGCAAAGATATCAATGCTCATTGAAGGAACTTCTCGACCTCAAGGGCCGCCATGCACCCAGACCCTGCCGCGCTGATCGCCTGACGGTATTTCTTATCCTGCACATCCCCGGAGGCAAAAACACCCTTAACGTTTGTTGCACACGAACCAGGAACGGTCTTGATATAGCCGATCTCATCACATTCGATCTGACCATTCAAGAATGCCGTGTTCGGCTGATGTCCGATCGCATAAAAAAGACCACCACACACAACATCTTTTTTCTCTTTGGTCTTTGTGTCCTCTACCTTAAGCCCGCCGAGCACCTTATCACCATAAGCCTCCAGCGGCACCGTATTCCACATGATCTCGATCTTAGGATCCTCGAACGCGCGCTTCTGCATAGCCTTTGACGCCCTAAGTTCATCACGACGATGCATCAAGATCACCTTTGAGGCGTACTTGGTCAAATGAGAAGCTTCTTCAATGGCTGAATCCCCGCCACCGACGACAACAAGCACCTTATTACGAAAAAACGGCAATGCCCCGTCACACACGGCGCACGCCGAAATACCCCGTTGCCAGAATTTATCTTCGGCAATAATGTGCATTCTTTTAGCCGTCGCACCTGTTGCAATAATAAGCGCTTTTGTTTCGATCTCAGTACCCGCATCGGTCACCACTCTGAATGATGTGCCCGAAAGATCCACGCGCTCGACCGTTTCCGTCTGGATACGCGTCCCATGCTTCAAGGACTGCTCCCGCATCCTCTCCATAAGAACAGGCCCGCTGATCCCATCAGGAAAACCCGGGAAATTCTCCACTTCAGTCGTTGTTGTTAATTGACCACCCGCCGCAATACCACCTGCCATCATACCCTCAAACATGAGTGGCTTTAAATTCGCCCGTGCACAGTAAATAGCAGCAGTATGCCCCGCTGGCCCTGATCCGATAATGATCACATTTTCCATGAGAACTTCCCTTTTATTTATGATTGGAACGGTCTTAATTCCTTAAGCGTCTTGATCTGATCAGACGGGAGACTTCCGTCGAAAGGCATCAATAATGTATCGAGCGGTATTTCTGACTTGATCGAAAAACCCATATCACGGATCATTGAAAGCGTGCGCACATCAGCGCCGCCCTTTGCATTCAGATATCCCTGCAGGAACAATGAATTCGCAGCGTAAAGTCCAAGAGGTTCAAGCGTTTTTAGATGCATTTCGCGTCCAGCCGCCATACGGATCTCGGCGGAGGGATTAAGCAAACGAAACAGGCACAACACACGTAAACAATATTCAGGAGAGAGACCGTGCGCCTCTTTAAGCGCTATTCCGGGGATCGGAATAAGAAAATTCACAGGGATCGACTCAGCCTTTATTTCACGGAACTTCATCGCCACATCCACCAGCTCTTCTTTTGCCTCACCCATACCAATGATAATACCTGAACACACCGCAAGCCCTACCTCTTTCGCCGCACGCAATGTTTCAAGACGATCAGCAAATGTATGCGTGGTACAGATCTTCCCGTAATGCTTAGGTGCTGTATTCAAATTGTGATTCAATCTATCGAGTCCGGCCTCTTTTAACTGCCGCGACTGCTCACGCGAGACAACTCCGGGTGACACACACACTTCAATAGGATAAAGAGCCTTTATCTCCCGCACCAAACGACACAAATGATCGATCCTCGCCTGCGACGGGCCAGTCCCTGAGAACACCATGCAATAACGGCATGCCCCATTCTGGTAAGCCGCACGAGCCTCTTCCATGATCTCTTGATCTGACTTCATTGGATACTCTTCAATAGGCGCTTTTGAAGAAGTCGACTGGGCACAATATTTACAATCTTCAGGGCAAAGCCCGTTCTGCACATTATTTAAAATATGAGCAGTCACGGTCTTGCCAAAATATTTCCGGCGGAAATGATATGCTGTCTGAAGCACTTCGAACGTATCAAGATCTGATACGTCCAAAATACGCAGTGCCGTATGCAAAGGAAGGGCCGACCCGTTCTCAACTATTTCAATGATGTCCTGATAGATGTTTTTTGTCATATGAAGGACTTATTTTATCAGAAACTTTGGAAAATGTTTTGCTTTTCCTATGTTTTGCTTTATATTGACGGAATGAAAGTGACTCTTATGCCACATACATTCCATGTTCCGGTCATGGGGACCGGTTTTACCATAGATTCACCTATCCGTGTTGCCCGTTACGGGATATCCTCGGTCGTGTCGCTCGTCGATGACACCCTGATCGAGAATGTCCGCAAATTTTACGCAAAACGTTATAACGAAGAATACACACCCATCAATAAACAAGATGACGATTGGCGCGCCAGGCGCATCACTGCTTATCTTGACTTGAGCGACCGTATCATTGCTAAACAATTTGCTGACCTTAAAGCCTCTCCTTTTGAAGCTGGAAGCGAGATCTCACGCTATTTTGAATTCCTTCCCAACGAGTCACCACTAAAGACCGCCTACATGAAAATGCTGGCAGAAAGTGACCCGGCACAAAAGAAAGCACTTCAAGACAAATTGCGCGAAGAGATCAAACCAGGTCGGATCGACACGAACATCATGACCAAGATCGACCGTGCCAATTTCGCCAAAGACGGAACTCCATTATCTGAAGAATATTCCGATGCTCTTGCTGCTCTGCGCGGCTATGCCCAAAGCACGGTCCACTCGGCGATCGTTCTTTCGGCAGGATTTAACAGACGCCTTTATACCTATATTGAAAATTTTGACGACTTTTATCCTGCTGCAGATGGCTCTTTCAAAAAAGAGATCATCCTCAAGGTCAGTGACTACCGTTCAGCGATCACCCAGGGGAAATTCCTCGCCAAAAAAGGCCTTTGGGTATCCGAGTTCCGTGTAGAGTCAGGACTTAACTGCGGCGGACACGCCTTCGCAGGAAGCGGAAACCTTATGGGACCGATCCTCGAAGAATTTAAACAAAAGAAACAAGAATTGATCGAACAGCTCTCATCCGCCTGCGTTGAAGCCCTGAAAGCCAAGAATAAACCTGTGCCACCGCAACAACTCACATTCCGCCTGACCGCCCAGGGCGGCATCGGAACGGTGAATGAAGATAAGTTCCTGAAACGCTACTATGACGTGGTCTCCACTGGCTGGGGCTCTCCATTCCTGCTTGTTCCCCAGGCGGTCCAGATCGACAACGACACCCTGACCAAACTGGCCGCGGCCGGCGAGAACGATCTCTTCTTAAGCGACGTTTCTCCGCTTAATGTAGCTTTTAACAATTTGCGTAACTCGCTCAGTGAGATCAAGAAGTGCCTGCTCATCAATGAAGGCACCCCTGGCAGTCCTTGCTTGTTAGGACATTTAGCAACAAATACAGAATTCACCAAGAACCCTGTCTGCACCGCCTCTCGCGTTTATCAGAAACTAAAACTTGAAGCGCTCAAAGCCATGGGTCTTCCCAAAGAAGAATACGAACGCCAGGCCAAAAGGATCACCTCCAAAGCCTGCATCTGCTCTCAACTCGGCGACGGCGTCTACATCAATGAACATATTGAGAAGAATGGCCTTGCTCCGGCGGTATGCCCAGGGCCTAACATCGCTTATTTTTCACGCCCAGCGACCTTGAAGGAAATGATCGATCATATCTACGGACGTGCGGACATCATGCCCTTTAAGACACGCCCGCATATGTTCATCAAGGAACTTCAATTGAACATCGACCAATTCAGTCAGTTTGTTGACGACAAAAAGCTTGTTGTTTCTGAAAAGAAAGACAACTCCATCGAAGAATACCTGAAGAACCTGACCGACGGCATCGCCTACTACCGCCAGCTGATCCCCCAGATCTCGGAAGAATCAGCCACAGCCCAAAAGAAGATGCTCGCCCAAGTGAACGAAGCCGAAGAAAGAATAAACACGATCAAAGCCAACGCCCCGGCGTTGTTTCAATAATACTCAAAAACATCTAAACCAAAAAAATATAAAAGACCTTGTCACCCAAGTGGAGACAAGGTCTTTTTGCACCCGAACACCGATGCCAACCCAAAAAGCCTGCGGCATCTCTCTGGAGCGAGTTAAAAAACCGTTCTCCTACAAACCTATAGGAAAAACGGTTTTTTCTGTCTGAGCGCCAGAGAGATGCCGCGGACTTATAACAACCTTTGCCTTCACCTCAAGCAAACGACAACCTTATCAACCCCGAATATTAATATCTTGAGTAATCTTCATCGCGCAGAAACTGGGTCCGCACATGGTACAGCAATGGTCACTGGTGCCATCTTTAGGAAACGAAGCTTCGCGATAACGGCGGGCAGTTTCAGGATCAAGAGTTAAACGATACTGGTCTTCCCAGCGGAACGCATAACGCGCCTCGGACATCGCATCATTCCAAGCGATCGCCATGGGATGCCCCTTGGCCAGATCAGCGGCGAGTGCCGCGATCTTGTGAACAATGATGCCTTCTTTCACATCATTCTTATCAGGCAATGATAAATGCTCTTTAGGTGTCACATAACACAACATCGCAGTCCCGAGCCAGCCGATCATGGCCGCGCCGATGGCTGAGGTGATATGATCGCGCCCTGCGCCCACATCCACCACAAGCGGGCCTAATGTATAGAACGGCGCTCCATGACACTGCTCAAGTTGACGGTCCATATTCTCTTTGATCTTATTCAGCGGCACATGCCCCGGCCCCTCGATCATGACCTGAACCCCGTGTTTCCAAGCGACCTGCGTCAACTCACCCAGCACCTTGAGTTCTCCGAACTGCGCCGTATCATTTGCATCTGCTGTTGATCCGGGACGAAGTCCGTCACCCAGTGAGAACGCTACATCATATTTAGCCAACAGTGTGCAGATCTCCTCAAAATGCGTATAAAGGAAATTCTCTTTGTTGTGGATCATCATCCATTTCGAAAGGATAGAACCCCCACGTGAAACGATCCCCGTCTTACGTTGTATTGCCGCCGGAACAAGCGCTTTTAAAACGCCTGCGTGCACCGTGAAATAATCAACACCCTGCTCACATTGCTCAACCAGCGTCTGACGATACACGTCCCACGAAAGATCCTCAATCCTTCCTCCAACCTTTTCAAGCGCCTGATAAATCGGGACGGTGCCGATCGGCACAGGAGAATTACGGATGATCCCTTCCCGTGTTTTATGAATATGCGCACCCGTCGACAAGTCCATGACCGTATCAGCCCCCCAACGGATAGACCAGAGCATTTTCTCAAGCTCTTCTTCAAGAGAGGACGATAACGCTGAATTACCGATATTTGAATTGATCTTAACTAAAAAGTTCCGCCCGATCGCCATGGGCTCACATTCGGGATGATTGATATTCGCAGGGATAATCGCCCGTCCTTCTGCCACTTCTTTACGAACGAATTCAGCCTCAACACCTTCGCGGATCGCAACAAATTCCATTTCAGGCGTTATAATTCCACGCCGGGCTGACGTAAGCTGGGTTGCTTTGCACCCTTCTTTCCATGCACGGCGCAACTGAGGCAATCCTTTGGAAATATCCAAAACAACGGCAGGATCCGTATAAGGCCCGGTCACATCATAAAGCCGCAACAACGTCTTTCCCGCCTCAAGAGACACCTCACGGGCAGGAACACGAAGGTCTTTATGAATAACACCGTCGGTATAAACCTTGCGAGAGCCCTCAAAAGGAGGCATCAACATTGCTTTACCGGCATTAGGACATGAAGGAACAGCCACAAAAACTCCCATTAGCTAAATTTAAATTTTTTGAATTATAACACGATTACGAACAGGGTCAGCTATTTCTTCAACGGAAATACCCTCCGCTGTCTGCGGGATATATTCCTGTTTGATATTATTAAGGCTGTTTAAGATATTCATTTTAAGTGCGGGGGTCACTTTCTCCATTTCCTGGATGATCTTTTTGATCGCAGCACGCTGGGTCGTTCCCGCCACAGGACAACGACATCCTTCAAACGTATCAAGGCCAGACGCTGTCGCGAACTGACGGATCATCTCTTCATTCTCATACGCCAACGGACGGATAATGGTAAGCCCCCCGTTAAAGATCACCTGCTTCGGGCACATCGACGCCAGCTCGCCTTTAAAGAACTGGTTAAGCAAAATGGTCTCCACCATATCATCCAGATGATGCCCCAGCGCTATTTTGTTATAACCATTCTTCGTGGCATACTCAAAGAGCACTTTGCGCCGGTTCCAGGAACACCAGAAACAGTTAAGATCCGAAAGGTCCTTATCCCTGAAAAGATCACTGCGCGCGATCTCATACGGAACTTTTGTCGTCTTGAAATATTCTTCAAGCTTCACCAGATCCGGCCCAGGCAAGCCGCTATCAACATGTACGGCGGTGATCTTGAAATCAACAGGTGCGATCATCTGACGGTGGATCATCACATTTAACAGCGTCAAACTATCTTTACCTCCCGAGACCGCAACCAAAATACGATCCCCCTCCTCGATCATGCCATACTGCATGATCGGCCGGGTTGACCGGCGAGAGATCTTGTCAAACAACCGCCATATATCTGGGTCAACATTATTTCGAAGATGTTCCATCATGATCGCGGCACCCTTTAGGATCAGCACATGTCATTAACGTATTTTCTTTCAATGCCTTTGGACAGCACCCGCTGGATGAACAGCCAGAACACCCAGAAGCCTTACCTCTCGCAAAAACCGCTTTATAGATCCACAACATAATATATATCGTTGAAACTAAAACAAGAGAAACAACAATGATCTTTTCAATAACAGGCCATGCCATAAGGTCCATCCTTTCAAGTCAAAGACCGAATATCCGTCCGGCCTGATAGACCACAAAACACACACCCCACGCCAACACCAACCAAAAAACAACAGAAAAACAAAGCCATCTCCCGCCGATCTCTGCATAGATCGCCGCCATCGAGGCAAAGCAAGGAACAACGATCAGCATAAAGAGCATCAGCACATAGGCAACAAGCGGACTGAAATGAGGATCACGCCGAAGTGCATCCCTTAACGTATCATTTTTCTCATCCTCATCCGCATCAACACTGTATAAGACCCCTAATGTTGAAACCACCATTTCTTTTGCCGCAAAACCCGTGATCGCCGCGATACCGATCTTCCAGTCAAACCCGATAGGTAAAAGCACAGGCTCCATCATACGTCCTAGCTGGCCCGCATAACTTTGAGATAACGCCTCCTGTTTCTTTACCACTTGCACATTTTCCTCTATCTGGATCACTTCGGCTTTATCCAGAACAGGCCGTGGAAATGTTGTCACCGCCCAGATCAGGATCGAAGCAGGCAAAAGAACAAGCCCAGCTTTCTTGAGATAACGGAATGTTTTCTCTCTTACATGCCAAAGAATGCCTTTTAATGTCGGCATCCTATACGGTGGAAGTTCCATCACGAACGGTGTTGAATCCCCCCGAAGGATAGTCTTCCTGAAAAACAAAGACGATAAAAGAGCAAGGAACACTCCTATTACATATATCGAAAGCACCACATTTCCCGAATTCCCGACAAAGAAAGCCCCGGCCAACAACATATATACAGGAAGTTTAGCCCCGCAACTCATAAAAGGCGTCACCATGACCGTAATGATCCTGTCGCGCGTATTCTTGAGCGTCCTGGCCGCCATTACCGCCGGAACAGAACATCCAAATCCAAGGATCATCGGCAAAAAAGACTGTCCATGCAACCCGAAGATATGCAGGAATTTATCCATGATAAAAGCCGCTCGCGCCATATACCCTGTATCTTCAAGAATAGAAATGAACATGAACAAAAAAACAATGAGCGGAATGAAAGACAACACGCCACCCACACCGGCGATCACCCCATCCACGACCAGTGAACGCAACATCCCTTCAGGAATAAATGCTATTGATAACGAACCAATCCACCCAAAGAACGCCTCGATCCAAAGCATAGGATAAACACTAAGCTGAAACGTCATCTGAAAGACAGCCCAAAGAATGAAGATAAAGACAGGAAGCCCAACGGTACGATCAAGCAATACTTTATCAAGAACCTCAGTAAACGTTTCTTTATTAACAGGAGCATGCAATACAGCCTCCGATACTGCACCATGAATATAACCATAACGCTGTTCAGCGACCACTAAAGACGCCTCCCGTCCAAAATGCTCCTCAATGCGCGTCAAGCGCGCCTCAACGACACGAACAACAGAATCCCTCGAGGCATGTTCTCCAATAAGCTCACGGACCCTCGCATCTTTCTCGATCAATCTTATCGCACACCAACGCAGCGGATAACGCAGCGCAAAATCTTTATCTTTAACAAGTTCCGTGATGATCGCCTGCACATCCTCCTCAAGCTCATCACCATAACTGATCGTATAAGTTGCTCTTTCTTTCTTTTGAACAAGATCTATCACCTGATCCAAAAGACCACTTATCCCTTTACCATTTATACCAACAGTCTTGACCACCGGGATCTTTATTATCTCCGCAAGCATCTTCTCGTCGATATCTATCCCCTGGGCAAGCGCTTCATCGTTCAAATTCAATGCAGCAACGACCGGCACATTAAGCTCTTGGAACTGAAGACAAAGATAAAGATTACGCGCAATATTCGTCGCATCGATCACATCAATAACAACATCAGGCTTCTCTTCAATAATAAAGTCCCGCGCCACTACTTCATCCATTGAATATGCAGTAAGACTATATATCCCCGGAAGATCATAAATATGAAGATCATACCCCCTGTAACGACAACGGCCTTCACGCTTTTCAACCGTAACTCCCGCGTAGTTCCCAACCTTCTGATGACTACCGGTCATACTATTAAAAATAGTGGTCTTCCCCGTATTAGGATTACCTGCCAACGCGATGGTGATCATCTTTTTCATACAACACCTTCTCGCTTCACTGCTGAAAGTTCAACCTCAACACCCGCGGCTTCAGCCCGTCGAATAGAAACATCATACCGGCATATCTTGATCTGCAGAGGGTCCCCTAACAAAGCACTGCGCACCACACGCCCTTCAGCTCCTTTGACAAATCCCATATCTGCCAGGCGTTTTCCCACTTCTCGAGGGATCCTCACAGCCTTTACCTTAAAACGATCCCCTTGTTGAAGATCCAAAATAGTCATGACCTGCTCCCTTTGGGACACACATTACAAAGGCCAAAAAGCTCCATCCGATGTGCGCTTAATGCAAACCCATGAGCGATCGCGATCTTTTCCTGTTCACGCTCGATCGACTCACTTCTGAATTCCCTGATAGCGCCGCAACGCGTGCAGATCAAATGATCATGATGCTTACGGTTCGGCTCATAACAAATGCTCCGCCCTCCAAGGCCCGACGACTGGGCAACCCCGGCTTCAACAAGCAGTTTCATGGAACGGAATACGGTCGCCTGTCCGATCGACGGATCTTTCTTTTGTATCAAGGCATATAATTCTTCCGCTGAGACATGACGCCTCAACCCAAGAAAGACATCAAGGATCAAACGACGCTGGGGCGTTAATTTAAGTCTTCGCTCCTTAAGATGTGTCAAGAAAACATGTTGCATAGCTCACCATCGGTTGATAATCATTATCAATTAGGATATTAATGATATCACGTTAAGAACAGGTGTCAAGGAGAAGCGGCGCATAAAAAACGCGATGATCACCTTAAAAGATCACCGCGTCCCAACTTAATAACCACTATGTCTGACATCATCCAACAACAATAAAGATCAGGCCTTATTCCAGCAGGAAGTGATCTCTTTATAATGTTCCATCAAAAGATCCACATAATCGAATTCGAGCTGAAGCATTTCCTCATCTTTCTTGCGAAGCCACTCGGAGATCCAGGCAAAACGAAGGGCGATCACCATATCCAAGAGATGGTCAAAACTCTCTGCCTGATAAACATCCGCTTTCTTTAAAGCATACACAAAAGACACAGGAACCCCGTCGATCAAACATGCAGGGTCCTCTACACCTAAACACGAAACCATATTCGCGGCATCGTACAGTTCAGGCTTAACGCCCATGAATTCCCAATCAATGAGTGCCGCCACATCTTTCTCACTCCAGATCATATTGACCGCGTGATAATCCCCATGACAAAATCCTGTCGGCAGTCTGTCATAGACAGGATACAAACGCTCCCTGACAAATGAATGCATCTTGTTTATCGTTGAACTTATTTCAGGCCGTCTTGTTTTGATAACTGAGACCAATTTATCAATATAGGCCGGCAACATGAACGTGTCTTTTTGTGCACATTCCGGCACGCTCAACGACG
>DYQZ01000009.1 GCA_020719005.1 Candidatus Omnitrophus sp. | reverse complement strand
CTTAATCCGTCGGAAGCGGCAGATATCATCGAGACCGAGCTTATCCTCTCTGACCTTCAGTCAGCGCAGAAAGCATTTGATAAATGGATGCGTCCGGCAAAGTCCGGCGATAAGGAAGCTAAGGCGAAATGCGAAGTCCTTGAAATGGTCCTTAAAGGATTGAATGAAGCGGTCCCTGTCAGGATGCAAAAGGGGCTGGATATGGATATTGTAAAGACGTTCCAGTTCATCACGGCCAAGCCCGTGTTGTATGTAGCTAACACTGGTGAGAATGGGGCAGATGAGGAGCTCATGGCTCCGCTTCGCGCACGCGCAGAAAAAGAAGGTGCGGCGATCGTTCCTTTGTGCACGACCTTCGAGGCCGAGATCGTTCAGCTTCCGGCAGAAGAACGTAAGGAATATTATGATGCCGCTGGTATTGGTTCTCCCGGTCTTCAGCGCCTGGCGCATGCGGGGCTTGATCTTCTGGGCCTGACATGTTTCTTTACCGCCGGAAAACAGGAAACACGCGCCTGGGTCATTGAAAAAGGCACCCGGGCTGTGAAGGCCGCAGGCAAGATCCATAGCGATATTGAACGCGGTTTCATTCGTGCCGAGATCTATAATTACGCGGATCTTTTGGCACTGGGTTCTTATAAGGCTGTTCAGGAAGCCAAGAAAGTCACCCTCGAAGGCAAGGATTATGAGATGAAAGAGGGCGATGTAGTTTATTTCAGATTTAGTGTGTAATACTGATGGAGGAGATCCTTCCTCGCTTCGCTCGTCAGGATGACGCACAACGTCATTCCGAGAAGCGAAGCGACGAGGAATCGCCGATTGGATCGTTTGTCAGGAAGACGGTGTTTTTATAACATATTGATGGATATATGAACGAACAACTTTCCCGCAAAATAGATGACCTTTCCAAGAAACTCTCTGAACTCAGGGGGTTTCTTTGACCTGCCTACACTGATCGAAAGTATCCGCGTGGCTGAAGATAAAATGAGCGCTCCTGATTTCTGGAACGATCAGGATTCGGCCAACAAACTTATCAAGGAATTAAAAAGTCACAAAGCCGTGGTTGAGCCGTTGAAGAAGGCCGAACACCTGGCGGCTGATGCGCGTGAGCTTTTGGACATCTCCGACGGGGATGATGAGATGGAGCGTCAGATCGAGGCTGAGACCGAAGAGCTCGCACAGAGTGTGGCAGCACTTGAGATCCAGGTCCTTCTTTCAGGCCAATACGATAATTGCAATGCGCTCATGAGCCTTAATTCAGGCGCTGGCGGCACCGAGTCGTGCGATTGGACAAGCATGCTGTTTAGGATGTACACGCGCTGGGCGGAAGACAAGGGTTATAAGGTCGAGGTATACGACATCCTTCACGGTGAAGAAGCGGGCATCAAAAATGTGTCGATCCGCATTGAAGGCGTTAAGGCGTATGGGTATTTGAAGGCGGAAAAAGGCGTTCACCGTCTGGTGCGCATTTCACCGTTTGATTCTAATAAGCGCCGTCATACGTCATTTGCTTCTTTTGATGTGATCCCTGAAGTGGATGATGATATTGAGATCGAGATCAACCCTGATGACCTGAAGGTGGACGTGTTCCGTTCATCCGGTCCCGGCGGGCAAAGTGTTAATACAGCGGATTCGGCCGTGCGCATCACGCATATGCCGACCGGCATTATCACCCAGAGCCAGGTCGAGCGTTCACAATTGCAGAACAAGATGCGCTGTATGCGCGTCCTCAAAGCAAAATTATTTGAATTGAAACAAAAAGAGATGGAAAATAAGATGTCCGCCGAGTCAGGGCAGAAGCAGAAGATCGAGTGGGGCAGTCAGATCCGCTCGTATGTGATGCAGCCCTACCAGATGGTGAAAGACCACCGCACCGACGCCGAGACAGGCAATGTGCAAAAGGTGATGGACGGCGACATTGATATGTTCATTGAAGCTTTTTTGAAGATGAAACCCGAAGGGAAATAAGTCATGATCGACGCTATTATCCGTAAACCCGTGGTGCAGGCCGTCAAGAATTATATTGCGAAACTGCAGCCGCCCGTGAATATCCATATCAATCCTGATGCGCCGCTTCCCTCGATCAGCGAGGTCAAACGTCTTTCCAAACGTGTGTCCGAGATCAATGCGCTTGAGCCAAAGATACAGGCGCTGTCGAACGATGAACTGCGCGCCAAGACAAATGAGTTCCGCGCCACCATTGAGAAAAATATTGCTTTTGAGAAGAAAGAGCTCGCCCGTTTGAAGGAAGCTTATGCCCAGGCCACGAATATCGACGAGCGTCAGGCGCGTAAAGATGAGGTGAAGGCGGCGGAGAAAGAACTTTTCAAGGCCAAACAGCATGCGCTGGACATTATTCTCCCTGAGGCGTTTGCGGTGGTTCGTGAGACCGGCATGCGTCTACTTAACATGCGCCATTTTGATGTTCAGCTTATCGGCGGCATGGTGCTTCATTATGGCAACATCGCGGAAATGACGACCGGTGAAGGTAAGACGCTGGTGTCAACTCTTCCTGCGTATCTGAACGCACTCACAGGCGACGGGGTGCATGTGGTGACGGTCAATGACTACCTGGCTAAACGTGACTCAGAGTGGATGGGCCCTATCCATCAATTCCTCGGTCTTACTGTCGGATGCATTCAGCACGATATGCCGCCCAAAGATCGTCAGGCCGCGTATGGTTCGGACATTACTTATGGAACAAACAACGAGTTCGGGTTTGATTATCTGCGTGACAACATGGTCATGTTCAAGGATGAGATGGTCCAGCCGGCGCATCATTTTGCGATCGTCGATGAAGTCGACAGCATTCTGGTGGATGAAGCGCGCACACCACTTATTATCTCAGGGCCCGCCGAGGAATCGACAGACAAATATTATAAAGCGCATGTCATTTCACAGCAGTTGAAGGGCAAGCGGATCACGGAGTCGGATGAGATCGATGCCAAGCATCAGGGCGTTAATTTAAGTGTCGGGTTTGATTATATGGCTGATGAGAAGCACAAGTCCGTGGCGCTCACCGACGTAGGTGAGGAAAAGGCAGCACAGCTTTTCGGAGTTGCCAATCTGCATGATATGGAGACCATTGAATACCGTCACCATGTCCTGCAGTCGTTGCGTGCCAAGGAATTTTTTCATCTGGATACGGATTATGTGGTGCGTGACGGCAAGGTCATGATCGTCGATGAGTTCACGGGGCGCATGATGCCGGGGCGCCGTTGGTCAGATGGGCTTCATCAGGCGGTCGAGGCCAAGGAAGGCATCAAGATCGAGCGTGAGAATCAGACGCTGGCGACGATCACGTTCCAGAATTATTTCCGCATGTATAAAAAGCTTTCCGGTATGACGGGTACGGCCTACACGGAAGCGAATGAGTTCAAACAGATCTATAATCTTGATGTGGTCGTGATCCCGACGAACCGCCCGCTCCAGCGTATCAATTATCCTGACTGCGTGTACCGCACTGGGCGCGAGAAATATGACGCGGTGGTCAAAGAGATCGAACAGTGCTATGAAAAAGGCCAACCTGTTCTCGTCGGTACTGTGTCCATTGAAAAGTCAGAGCTTATTTCAAATTTACTTAAGACACGCGGCGTCAGGCATCAGGTCTTGAATGCTAAATATCACGAGACCGAAGCCTCGATCATCGCACAGGCCGGCCGTTATAAAGCGGTCACGATCGCAACCAATATGGCAGGCCGAGGAACGGATATCATGCTCGGCGGAAATGCTGAATTCATGGCGCGCACACTCGCCGCACAAAAGATCGAGGAAGCCAAAAAGAACAAGGAAGAGGAGCTTCCTTCGCAGGAACTTCTTACCGGGCAATTCCTCAAGCAATACCGTGAACAGGTCAAGAAAGAACGCGAACAGGTCAATGCCGCCGGAGGCCTTCATATCATCGGGACAGAGCGCCATGAGTCGCGGCGTATCGACAATCAGCTGCGCGGCCGTTCCGGCCGTCAGGGAGACCCGGGCGCGTCACGTTTTTTCGTATCACTTGATGATGACCTGATGCGTTTGTTCGCCGGGGATAGGCTCAAGATGATGATGGACCGCCTTGGTTTTGAGGAAGGTCAGGTCATTGAGTCGGGGCTTGTGTCACACGCTATCGAGATCGCGCAAAAACGTGTTGAGACCTATAACTTCGAGATCCGTAAACAGCTTCTTGAATATGACGGCATCATGAACAAACAGCGCGAGGTCATCTACGGCATGCGCCGTTCGATCATCGACGGGGATGATACGCGCGAACTTATTCTCGAATCCGTTCAATCAACGGTCGAGGATGCGGTAGCGCGTTTTCTGCCCACGGATGGCGGCAAGTCCAAATGGGATGCTGAAGGATTAGTTAAATATTTCCTCGAAAAGTTTGGGGTGGATATCCGTCAGAGCTGGCAGGAGCTCGATGGGCTTCCGTATGAGAAGATCGTTCCCGCGTTGTATCAGGTGCTTATCAGAGAGCACGGGATCAAGGAAGAGCATATGGGGAAGGATCAAATGCGGCATTTAGAGCGCATGTTCCTTCTTCACACCATTGATCATAAATGGAAAGACCATCTTTATGCCATGGACCGGATGAAAGAGGGCGTTGGCCTTCGTGCACTTGGTCAGCGCGATCCCTTGGTGGAATACAAGCGCGAAGGTTATCACATGTTCCGTGCGATGTTTGAATCCATTCATATTGATGTCGCCGAGATCATCTTTAAACTGCGCCCTGCCGAGGATGAATCACAGCCTAAGAGCGTGTTCGGCACGCGTCAGGAACTTGTGCATCAGGAATTTTCAGGTATGACAGGGGGCGTGGCTCAGGCCGCCGCACCGCTTACAGAAGATCATCCTATGACAGGCGCGTCCGTTGAGTTCCGTCGTCCAAAGGCGCAGGGTCCGTCCTCGCACGCGAAGGTCGGCCGTAATGATGATTGCCCCTGCGGCAGCGGTAAGAAATACAAGAAATGCTGCGGGCAGTAACGATTATTTGCCTATGGTTCTTATGTTAGTTCTTTTATCTGCTGTATTATGCTGGGCAGCGTTTCCTCCACTTAACGCTTGGCCTTTAGCGTGGGGCGGGCTTGTTCCGTTATTCTTTGCATTATCGCGCCTTACTTCCCGCCGGGCGGCTTTCGGTTTGGCTTATCTTGCCGGTCTTCTTTTCTTCATCTCAACATTATGGTGGATCGGGTATGTGACGGTCCCAGGCATGCTTTTATTGTGCGTCTACCTTGCACTTTTCTGGGGCATGTTCGGCGTTGTTTTCTTGATGTCACGGCATCTCGTGTTGTGGCAGAGGCTTCTTTTTCTTCCGTCGGTGTGGGTGATCCTTGAGCAGATACGTGAGCATGCGTTCACAGGGTTTGGTTGGTCGGCCCTGGCGCATACGCAGGCACTGAATACGGTTGTTATTCAGATCGCGGATATTACCGGCGCCGCAGGCGTGTCGTTCTTGATCGTCGCGGTGAACGTTCTTTTGGCTGAGGCGTGGACGCGCTTGTTGAATAAAGTTGTCTTTGATGTGCCTTTCCGGCGGACGGCATGCGGGGTGTTCTTCGTTGTTGTGATCGTGGTGGGGTATGGCATCTTTCGTGTTACAGAAGATCGTTCCATCGGCACGCTTAAGATCGGTGCGGTCCAGGGCAATGCGACGTTGACAGAATCCTGGGCGCCTTCGATGAAACCCGTGGTTGTCGAGCGTTATTTAACATTAACGCGTCAGGTGCTGGATGAGAAACCGGATCTTGTCGTATGGCCTGAAACAGCATTCCCGCAGTTTTACTGGGAATATCCAGAGCTTATGGAAGAGGTGCGCGGCCTTGTGCGTGAAAGCAATGTGCCGCTTTTATTCGGCACGGTCACCCGCGAAGAAAATGAGTATTTCAATTCAGCGATCCTCCTGACACCGCCCGACGGGCATGAAAGCGGCCGCTATAGCAAACAGCATCTGGTCGTGTTCGGCGAATATATTCCGTTCCGTCGTGAGATGCCGTTCTTGGCTGACATCGTGCCGATCGATGACTTTACGGCTGGTCGCGACAAAACGGTTTTTTTGCTTAAAGGCGGCATGCGTTTCGGGGTGCTTATTTGTTTCGAGGACACGGTCGCACGTCTTTCGCGGGAGGCCGTGCTCGGCGGAAGTCAATTTCTGGTCAATATCACCAATGACGCCTGGTTCAAGGATTCGCCGGGGTTAAGGATGCAGGTGTATAATGCGCTTTTTCGTGCTGTTGAGAATAGGCGTTCGCTGTTGCGTGTGACGAACACTGGTGTCAGTTGTTTGATAAATCCCAACGGCAGCGTCGGGGCTTGTATTGAAGACGCCCAAAAGAAGCAGGTCCTCATCGAAGGCGTTATGGCGCCTGTGGTGCCGCTGGGCACAGACATTTCTTTCTACACAAAGTTCCCGCAGGCTTTTACTTTCCTTTGTTTTCTGATTATACTGGGAGTGTCAGTTCCTTTATTACGGAGTGGATGTCGTCAGCAAAAGTGTTGAATGGAGAATGTCATGAATAAGACTGTCCTGATTATTGATGATGAAAAGATGCTGCATACCATGTTAAAGAGCGTGCTGGCGGTTCATGATATTGATGTGATCTCGGCCATGAGCGGTGAGGAAGGCCTTAAGCTGTTATCGATAGGGAAACCTGATCTGATCATCCTTGATGTGCTCATGCCGGGCATGAAAGGGCGCGAAGTCTGCAGGCGCCTTAAGGCATTGGATGCTACCAAAAACATTCCTGTCCTTTTTTTGACAGCCAAAGATTCTGAGGATGATATGCGGGCAGAGTTTGAATTAGGTGCGGTGGGGCATATTACCAAGCCGATCAATTCCAATAATCTGGTCAAGCGGGTCAAAGAGATCTTAGGGGCATGAGCGTGGCTGAAAGTCTTTTTGTTCGTATAAAACATTCTTTTTCCGATCTTTTGTTTGCCGCCATTCTTTTTATATTGCGGATCTTGCCGCACGGAGTGTTGCGCGGCATTGCTTTTCTTTTTGCGCGCTTGATGTACGCGTTCTCAAAAAGATTCCGCAAGAATGCATTTGAAAGTTTATCCATCGCCTTTGCGGACAGCATTTCTCCGGCGGAGAAAGAGCGCATCGCGCGGCAATCGTTCGAGCATTTGACCTTTGGACTTGCAGATTATATGCATGCGATGCAAAAACCTGTGCTCGCGGACAAGTCCTTTACTTTCGAAGGGCGTGAATATCTTGATCAGGCATTGGCCAAAGGCAAGGGGGCTGTGATCGCGATCGCGCATTTCGGACCTTTTGTCGCGATGCTGACGCGGTTCATTAGCGCCGGATATAAGGTCAATGTGGTGATGCGTCGCCCCAGGGGAGGGTTCTTTTACAGGCATTTATTGCGGGCACCGGAGTTGATCGGGTTGGGAACGATCTACAGCATTCCGGTCCGCGCCTGTTTGTTCCATTGTTCCAAAGCGCTGGAACGTCAAGAGATCGTTTTTATGCCGATCGATCAGAACTACGGCGATACAGGCCGTGTTTTTGTTGATTTCTTTGGCCGTAAAGCCGCAACAGCGCCGGGCGCTGTCTTATACGGGCTTAAATACGGCGTCCCGGTCCTAAGCGTTTACGCCATCCCTGACGGAAAAGATCACTGGAAGATCTCTATTGGCCCCGAGAAAGTATTTGAGAAGAAAGTCTCTGAAAGAGAAAGCCTTATCCATGGCACAGCGATGTTGACCGGTGAGCTTGAGGCGATGATACGTCGTTTTCCTGACCAGTGGTCATGGATGCACCGCCGCTGGAAGGCTGTGCCCAAAGAGGGAGAATTGAAAGGATCGTTATGAATAAGAAAATATTATTAGGGTTAGCCGGATTTGCGCTGATCATTTTGGGCGTCGCACTTTCCTTGCATGACTGGGTATCTATCGTCACCGTGTTCCGTGGTCTTCTGGGACCCATTATCGCCGTCGGCGGACTTATACTGTTGGCCACCTTGAAACATTAATGTTTCAGGCCGGGGGTTTTCTTGTATACTAGGGTTCACTCAAGGAGAGAATATCATGTTCCGTCGGATAAAAAAATATTTCTTTTCAGGTCTTGCTGTCTTTCTACCGGTCGTACTCACCATTTATGTATGCATCTGGGTCCTGAATTTTGCCGAGAATATCTTTGGCAAACACCTCAGGCCGTTCTTTCTGAACAACTATGATTTTTATTTCTGGGGTATCGGGATCGCGGTTTTGATCACGATCATTTTGTTCTGCGGTTTTTTGATCACCAATTATTTCGGACGTTCTGTTCATCGGTTCGCTGAGGGGCTTCTTATGCGTATCCCCGTGATGGGCAGTGTTTATCCTGCTTTCAAGGAGATCGCGCGGTTCCTTTTTCGTGAAGAGGACGCTAAAGGGGCAGTTCAACAGGTCGTGTTGGTCGAGTGGCCGCATGATGGTATTTATACGATAGGCTTCCTGACCAATAAGACGAACAAGGTCATTTGTGATGCCGCAGGCCGGGAGCTTGTGAATGTGCTTATCCCGACCGTTCCTAATCCGTTATCCGGTTTTATCATGATGTTCCCGCGTGCGAAAGTGACGGACCTTCCGCTTACTATTGAACAAGCTGTTAAGATCATTGTTTCCGGAGGCGTAGTTGACCCCCACGCCGTTGTTATCCATGAAGAAAAATCTTCCTGACAATATTGAACTGGTTGTTTTCGACCTTGACGGCACCCTTGTTGATGCCTATCCCGCCATTGCCGAAAGCATTAACCATATGTTAAAGAAGATGGGGCGTCCAACGCAAAGCCTCTTAACGATCAAACGTTCCGTGGGCTGGGGGGGCGACAGCCTGGTCCGTTGCTTTATAGAAGAAGAGCATGCGGATAAGGCCTTTGCCATTTTTCGGACGCATCACGATCAAAGATTGCGCCGTAACCTTAAATTACAGCCCGGAGCAAAGAAATTGCTGATGTTCCTGAAGAAAAAGGGGATACGTTTGGCGATCGCATCGAACCGTCCGACCAAGTTTTGCCTTATTATTCTTAAGACCCTGGGTTTAGAGAAGTATTTCTTTCGTGTCGTCGGTGGGGACGGGGTGAAGAAGCCCAAACCACATGCCGATATGCTCAAACTTATCCTTAAAGAAGCGCGCATGCCCGCCTCAAGGGCTGTTTATGTGGGGGATATGTCGGTTGATGTCCAATGTGGCAAAGGAGCCAAGGTCTTTACCATCGCACTTCCTACCGGGTCCTGCACCTTAAAGGAATTAAAAGCCGAAAAGCCCGACATTTTAGCATCGGGTTTAGAGGATGTCCGCCAGATCTTCATAAAAGTACAGGCATTATAAAATAAATCCCCTTTATTTTTTGAGCACCATGGCTATAATAGAAAAGTTTTACATTTTTTCAGAAAGGAAATGAGGCGTGCTTTTTCAATTATTGTCTTTTCTTATTATTTTCCCGCTGTGCATAGCGGCACTGGCCTTTATCAACCGTAAAGCCTCTGCTTTTGCGCCGCTTGTTTATACGGGTGCGGGTATGCTGATCTTGGCGTCCTTGATGCTTTTAAGCATTCCTTTAGGCGGAAAGACGGTCATGATCCCGGCGCATATCACTTGGGCTGAGCCTGTGATCCTTATCTCAGAGATCGCTATTTCTGCATTTCTTTTGTTCCTGGCATTAAAACGTAAAGATATTGTTGTAAGCTCCTTGGTCGTCGCTTCTGCCGGGCTTTTATTTTGGTTCTATTTTGGTCCTGGACATGCGGCGCATGCAGAAAACAATCTGTTCCTAGACCCGTTCTCGGTCATCATGGGGCTTATTGTAGGCATGATCGGCAGTCTTATTGCGGTTTATGCTGTCGGGTATATGAAAGATTTCTGCAAGCATCACCGCGAAATCCCTGATCGTCGTCCAGTCTTCTTCGGGATCATCTTCCTGTTCTTGTCCGCCATGTTCGGCGTGTGTTTTTCAAACAATCTTTTCTGGCTCTTTTTCTTCTGGGAGATCACGACTGTATGTTCTTTCCTTCTTATTGGTTATAAAGGGGATGAGCCGTCTGTGAAGAATGCTTTTGGGGCTCTCCGTTGGAATATGCTGGGCGGTCTGGCGTTCTTGGTCGGGATCATCTACCTTTATATGTCCACGGGAACGGTGGAGTTGGATAAAGCACTCCAGTTGCCTAAAGCCGTTGTCCTTCTTCCGGTGGTCCTCATCAGTTTTGCAGGCATGACAAAATCCGCCCAGCTTCCGTTCTCTTCATGGCTCGTGGGCGCGATGGTAGCCCCAACACCTGTTTCTGCGCTCCTTCATTCAAGCACCATGGTCAAGGCCGGTGTGTATATTGTCCTTAAGTTCGCGCCTGTTCTCGAGGGAACGTTGGCAGGGTTTGTGGTGGCGCTCATTGGCATTTTGACATTCCTCATGGGATCTTTTATCTGCATCAGCCAGACGGATGCCAAGAAGGTATTGGCATATTCAACGATCGCTAATTTGGGTCTTATTATTTTGTGCGCCGGTGTCGGAACGTATGAAGCAGTATGGGCCGGGATACTCCTTATCATTTTCCATGCGATCGCCAAGGGGCTGTTGTTCCTTTGTGTGGGCGTGGTCGAGCATACGATCGGAAGCCGGAGGATCGAGGATATGTCAGGGCTTATTATGCGCATGCCGCGTGTTTCGGTCATGATGCAGGTCGGTATCGCGGGCATGTTCTTGGCTCCTTTCGGGATGCTGATCAGCAAGTGGGCGGTGCTCAAGGCATTGCTTGATTATAATCCGTTCCTTGCCTTGTTCCTTGTATTCGGCAGTTCAGCGACGCTTTTCTTTTGGGTCAAATGGATCGGGAAATTGCTGGTGATCGACAGGCCTTATCAAAAACTTGAGGCGAAAGTTTCCAAAGATCAAATGTTCGCCTTAGGGACGCTGACGGTCTTGACCATTTTGATGTGCGGGTTCTTTTCGCATGTGGCTAACACCATGATCGAGCCGTATGTGTTCATGATCTATGGCAAGCAAATGGAAATGAGCGCAGGCAATGTCACGACCATGGGCATCATGCTCACGATGGTGGCGCTTTTTCCGTTCAGTTTTCTTGATAGTTCCCGCAAAGTCAAGATCACGGATGCATATCTGGCCGGTGCCAATACAGGGGAGCGCAGCCACCAGTTCACCAGTTCTCTCGGCGGTGTTAAGGACATGGCCCTGAAGAATTATTATCTGGAAGATCATTTTCCCGAGGCGCGCTTGATGGGCCTTGGGGTTGGTTTGGCGATCCTTCTTTGCGTTGCGTTGGCGGTGATAGGAGGTGTGGGATGTCTTTAATCACTGGTTTTCTTTTTGTGGTCATTGCGCCTTTGGTGGGCGGGCTTCTTTCGGGAATTGACCGTAAACTGACGGCGCGGATGCAGGGACGTATTGGCCCGCCGTTGTTGCAGCCTTTTTATGATGTAGAGAAACTTTTTCAGAAAGAGAATTTGGTCGCGCGCCACACACAGAATCTTTATATGGAATTCTTTTTTGTGATGACCATTTTCACGGGTGCGTTGTTCTTTTCGGGCGGGGATCTTTTGCTTGTTATTTTCTCACTGACCCTTGCCGGTGTGTTTTTTGCTCTAGGCGGATACAAGGCGAGTTCGCCTTATAGTTTTATCGGTGCCCAGCGCGAAACGCTTCAGATGATGGCGTATGAGCCGGCTGTGCTTCTCGTCGCGGTAGGGATGTATATGGTCACCAAGAGTTTTCAGGTCGCGGATATCATCGCCTATCCCAAGCCGCTTATCCTTGATCTGCCTGGGTTCTTTCTCGCGTTCTTTTTCATCCTCGCGATCAAATTCCGTAAGTCCCCCTTCGATCTTTCGACGTCCCATCATGCGCATCAGGAACTGGTCAAGGGGATCACGACGGAGTTTTCGGGCAGGACCCTAGCGCTCATCGAGATCGCACATTGGTATGAATATGTTTTTGTGCTGGGGATCGGTTACCTTTTCTTTGCCTGGAATATGTGGATCGGCCTTGTGGTGACGTTCTTTTTGTTTGAACTTATCATTATCATTGATAATGCGGCCGCGCGTGTGCGCTGGCAGTGGATGGTGGGAGGGGCGTGGATCATCGCGCTTATAGCTGGCATGGGAAACATTCTTTATCTTATGTTGAGGCATTAAATGGGAGCTTTATCTAAATCACCATGGATCATTCATTATGACGGATCAAGCTGTAACGGCTGTGACATCGAGGTGTTGGCTGTCTTGATGCCGCGTTTTGATCTGGAGCGTTTCGGTGTTGTTAATACAGGGAATCCAAAGCATGCGGATATCCTTCTTCTTACCGGATCGATCAATCATCAGAATGCGCCGATCGTCAAAAGTATTTATGATCAGATGCCGGAGCCAAAGGTCGTCATGGCGGTGGGTATTTGTGCGACATCAGGCGGTATTTTCCGTGAATGTTATAACGTCCTCGGTGGCGCGGATAAAGTTGTTCCGGTGGATATTTATGTGCCTGGGTGCGCGGTGCGTCCCGAGGCATTGATCGACGCGGCGGTGCAGGCGGTCGGGCTTCTTGATAAGAAACGCGCGGCAGCTCTCGCGGCGGAGAAAGAAAAGGAATAATATGGCGCAACAGATCATCGATATTCAGATCTCCGAGCTTTTGGAGAGGGCCAAAGAAATGCAGGCCCAGGGTCAGCGGCTCGTTCAGATCTGCTGTACAACACTGTCCGAAACACTTGAATTGCAATATTCCTTTGACCTGGATTTTGCGTATACCAGTTTCAGGATCACTCTTCCCAAAGAGGGCGGTGCGGTGCCGAGCATCAGCAGTATTTTTCTTTGCGCGTTCCTTTATGAGAATGAGATCCACGACCTTTTTGGCGTCAAGATCACGGGCATAGCCGTTGATTTTCAAGGCAAATTCTATCGCACAGCGACCCCGCGGGCTTTTAATCCCGAGGCAGTGACAGGTGAGGTGAAGGCATGAGCAAGCGCACCATTATCCCCTTCGGACCACAGCATCCGGTGCTTCCTGAGCCGATCCATTTAGACCTTGTTATCGAGGATGAAAAGGTCATTGAGGCGATCCCCTCCATCGGGTTCATTCATCGCGGCCTGGAAAAACTGGTCGAGAAGAAAGATTTCATTGATTATGTTTTTGTTGCAGAGCGTATCTGCGGCATTTGTAGTTTTATCCACGGGATGACGTATTGTATCGCCATGGAAGAGCTTTTAAAGCTTGAAGTCCCCTCGCGCGCACAGTATCTGCGTGTGATCTGGTCTGAGCTTTCGAGGATCCATAGTCATTTGTTATGGCTTGGGCTGACCGCCGATGCGTTTGGTTTTGAGAACTTGTTCATGCAGTCGTGGCAGATCCGCGAGCAGATCCTGGATATCATTGAAGAAACGACCGGTGGCCGCGTGATCTTTGGTTCTTGCAAGGTTGGCGGGGTCAGGCGCGATATTTCTGCCGAAAAACTTCAGGAGATCCTGAAGAAACTGAGGTCTTATAGAAATCAGTGGACCGAGATCGGCGGTATTTTCCTCAATGACACGACCGTTAAGCACCGTTTGCAGGGCGTTGGCAAACTTTCCATGGAACAAGCCAAGACGCTTGGTGCCGTAGGCCCCATGCTGCGTGGCAGTGGTGTTGCCATGGATATCCGCATGACCGGTTATTCCGGCTACAACAAACTTGGTTTCACGCCTGTTGTTGAAACAGCAGGGGATTGTTATTCACGTTGCAAAGTGCGTATCCGTGAGCTTGATCAGTCGCTTCAGTTGATTGAGACATGCGTGACGCAGATGACCGAAGGCCCGCTTGAGGCTAAAGTGGTCGGGTTCCCTAACGGAGAATTCTTTGCCCGCTCTGAACAGCCTCGCGGTGAAGCTATTTATTACGCCAAGGCCAATGGCACGAAATTCCTCCAGCGTTTGCGTGTGCGCACGCCTACGTTCGCGAACCTTCCGCCACTGTTAACAGCGCTTGCGGGATGTCAGTTGGCGGATGTGCCGGTCATTGTGCTTACGATCGATCCTTGTATCAGTTGTGCGGAGAGATAACATGTCGTTCTTGTCGATGTCAAAAATGGTATTGAGAAAACTTTTCAGCGCACCAGTGACAGAGCGTTATCCCTTCGTGCCCAAGGTTCATCCTGTGGGCGCGCGTGGGAAGGTCAATATTGAAATTGAGAAATGCATCTTTTGCGGCATTTGCCAGCGTCGTTGTCCGACGACGGCGATCATTGTCACCAAAGAGCCAAAGGTTTGGGAGATCGACCGGTTGCGTTGTATTTCCTGCAACCTGTGTGTTGATGTCTGCCCCAAGAAATGCCTGGCGCTCGATACGCAGTATTCTCCGTGTTGTGTTGGTCCACAAAAGGATTCTTACCATGCATGAATCACATCAGGTCCAGGGGCTGATCGCTAAAGCCAATGACATGATCCAGGCGCGCGGGATCAAGAAAGCAAAAAAAGTTTCTATTCTCGTTGGAGAACTTCTTGGGTTCGATGAAGGGTCAGTCCTTCTTCATTGGGAAGAAATGACCCAGGGGACAGCACTTGAAGGGGTCGAACTTAAAGTTGAATTCGTTCCGGCAAAACTTCAATGTCCTAAATGTGCAGAGGTCTTTCCTAAAAAAGGGTCTGTGCTTTCTTGTCCGAAGTGTCAGCTGATGGGAATACCGACATCCGCAGGAAGAGAATTCTCCATCAAGGATATTACAGGATAGCTCGCGCTATCTCGTGACCTGACAGATTATGTGCTATGCGATCCCCGGCCGGATAAAAGGTTTTGAAGGTAAGTTTGTCCTTGTTGATTATTTCGGCGAGGAGCGTAAGGCCATTAATGAACTGAAGGGTCTTCACGCCGGTGATTATGTCTACGCGCAGGGTGGTTTTGTGATCACGCGTGTTTCCGCGAAAGAAGCAGAAGCCACGCTCTCGACGTGGAAAGACCTGTTCTTTGAGCTTCAAGAGATCGATAAAGAGGGAAGCAAGCTTTCTCCCTGGGGAGGCGCTCGCTATACCAAGGTTCGTGACCTTAAGGATAAGGTCGTGACAGGCGAGAAGCTGACGCGGGAAGAGACAAAGTATCTTTTGGATATCAAGGACACCGGCGAACTTGATTTTCTCTTGAACGCGGCCAACTATATTCGTCAGCGCCATCACAGCAATTCATGCTGTGTTCACGGGATCGTTGAGATATCGAATTATTGTGCCGAGGGCTGCGGCTATTGCGGGATCTCGTGTTTGAACACCGGCCTTAAGCGCTACCGCATGTCAGCGGATGAGATCTTTGAGGCGGTGCGTTCAGCGGTCGAGGATCATGGTTTCAAGGCGCTGGTGTTACAAAGCGGCGAGGACCCTAGCCGCACGATCGATGAACTTGTTTTTATCATCTCTGAGATCAAACGCCGCTTCGGTGTTTTGATCTTTATCAGTTTTGGTGAAGTCGGGAAGTCTGCCTTAAGCCGTTTGTATGAAGCTGGTGCGCGCGGGGTACTGCTTCGTTTTGAGACGTCGGACGCTGATCTTTTTGCACGTTTGCATCCAGGTTCGACCCTTGAGGCGCGTTTGGCAGAGATCCGTCATGCCAATGAGTTGGGGTATCTTATTATTACGGGAGCATTGATCGGTCTTCCGGGACAGACGAGTGAAATGATCGCGCGTGATATTGAGCTCGCGGGTGAGCTTAATGTGGAGATGCTGAGCATGGGGCCGTTCTTGCCGCATCCTTTGACCCCGATGGCCAATGTTCCGGCGCCATCTGTGGCGGGGATCGTTAAGGCGCTGGCGGCCGCACGTTTTGCATTATCATCGCAGGTGAAGACCCTGGTCACAACAGGACTTGAGACGCTGGCACCGGAAGCTCGCAGAGAAGCGCTTATGGCCGGGGCTAATTCAGTCATGCTCAATGTGACACCACTCGAGCGTCGTGCGTTATATGAAATTTATCCCGGGCGCGCCCATCAGGATGATGCGATCCAAACTCAGATCACGGATACGATCACACTCTTGGAAGGCCTTGGCCGTGCACCGACGGATCTGAGTATCGGGAAGCAATAGATCTAATTGTTATACAAGGAGGATACATCATGTGTCATGCAGTTCCAGCAACAGCGTCTGTGGTTACGACCATTTTATGGTGTAAGACCAAGGATCAGAAGATCGGGCAGTTGAACCTTATGTTTTACGGTGCTGCTGTTTTCAGTGCAGCCGATCATTTGGTGAATGGCGAATTCTTTTTGATCGCACCTAATATGGCTCAGGACCTTTTCAAGGGCGTTCTTATGTCAGCGGCTGTTTTGGCTGTCTGGTTCATTGGCATGATCTGGGAGAGAATGAAGAAGCCTTCTTCGATCCAGGCGGTTAAAGCGTAATAGAACAGGTCACTATGCCGATCATAGTGGGCCTAGCCGGTGTCATGATCATTTTGGCTTCTTCTGGGGTCGTTGCCAGGATCCCAGTGAGATCATATTTGATCGTTTAAAAGAAAGCAGTTTAAATTTAGAAATCATTGTTATAATTAAGAAAATATTATGGGTCTGAAAAGCGAATGCTTTTCAGAGGGTTTGGATGGTCGGGCCGCCATCTGGTTTGAAAGAGAACCGGGGGCGGCCTCTTTCATTTTTAGGAGAAAAGGAAAATATGTTTATTGATCTAGCTAATATTTTTGTTGCGTGTCTCATGGTTTTTATGGTCGCTTCTTTTATATTTGTAAAGATCTCTGGCGATAAGGTTGAGAAAGAAGAGCGGGAGCGCAAAGAAAAGAAATGAAGAGGGTGTCGCTCATCTGGGGAGGTTTGCATATGAGAAAAATGATGATAAACCTTTGGGCTTTCATAGTCAGTGGATCTGGTGGTGCGGAATATTGATTATCACTATGCGCTGATGCTGTATTAGAATGAGTTGATCAGATTGTTGTTCTTTCTTTTGATGGTGGGAGCGATCGCCTTGCAGGATGCGCTTCAGAAAGAAAAGACAAAGGCCAGAATGGATCTTTTGACGAGGGGGATCCCGTATCCGATTCGGACAGTTCTTTAGGGGGGGGCATAAATATGGATTACGCGATCATCGGCAACTGTGCAAGTGCTGCATTGATCGGGGCAGATGCTTCGATCGATTGGTTGTGCCTGCCATTTTTTGATTCGCCTTCTTTATTCGGGCGTATTTTGGATGAAGAACGTGGCGGGTTTTTTCGTATTTCTGCACAAGAGGTGATCAAGATTGAGCAAAGTTATTCTTTTCACACGCCGATCTTGAAGACCCGTTTTGAGACCAGGGACGGAGTCTTTGAGGTTATGGATTACATGCCGCGATTTCTGACCAGCGGCGGTGAGGTTCATTGCCCGTCGGAGATCCATCGGAATATCCATGTTATTTCAGGGCATCCGCGGATCAGGATTGAGCTGAAGCCGTGCCTTAATTATGGATTGGCAGAGGCATATCTTAAACGTTTCCCGGATTATTTGAAGATCTCCTCTACAGAAGGGGAGTACAACAGTTATTACCTGTATTCGGATCTTGATTTTGATCTTCTTCTGAATGGGGAAGCGATCGAGCTTAAGGCGTCATCGTATTTTCTGCTTTCCTATCACGAAAAACTGTCACTCATTAATCAGGAAAAGATATATTTGGAATATGAGAAGACGAAGAGCTATTGGATGGACTGGGTTTATCGCACCCGTGTGCCGGAGCGTTATAAGGAGAGCGTGATCCGCTCGGTCATTACGCTTAAACTTCTTATGTTCCAGCGGACGGGAGCAGTGATCGCGGCACCTACGACCTCTTTGCCGGAGATCATCGGCGGAGACCGTAATTGGGATTATCGTTTTTGCTGGGTGCGGGATGCTAGCATGATCATTGATCTTTACGCGCGCATGGGGCATGTTCATTCGGCGGAGAGATACATTGAGTTTATTCTTGGGCGGATGCTGGTCAAGAAGGAGAATATCGCGGTCATGTATGGGATCAATGGTGAGCGCGTGATGGATGAAAAGGTGTTGCGGCATTTAGCGGGGTATAAGGGTTCTAAGCCGGTCCGTGTGGGGAATGCAGCTTATCAACAGAAACAGAATGATGTTTATGGCGAATTGATCGAGGCCTTGTATTCATATTTTATCGCCAATCCTTATCATCAAAAGGATTTTGATGAAGAGCTTTGGACGGTTGTGCGTTCGCTCGCCAATAAAGTTGCGCTGACATGGCGTGAGCCGGATTGTGGTATTTGGGAGCGTCGAGGACCGCCGCGACATTTTGTGCATTCAAAATTGATGAATTGGGTGGCTATGGACCGCGCGGCTAAGATCAGTCGTGTTATCGGAAAAGAAAGACATGCCCCCAGGTATCTGGCTATTGCCGAGGAGATCAAGGCCGATATCCTGGCGCACGGCTGGAGCTCTGAGCTCAATAGTTTTGTGATGCACTATGAATCCAAAGATTTTGATGCCTCCAACCTGATGATGCTTCACTATGGTTTCTTGCCCAATAATGATTATCGGATAATAGGGACGGTAGAGGCCGCCTCAAAACATCTTTTGCGTAATGGGTTTGTGATGCGTTATACCGCAGATGATGAATTGGGAACGCCTAAGAATGCGTTTATCGTGTGTACTTTTTGGCTCATCAATGCGCTTTATCTGACGGGGCGCCAGGAAGACGCGCGTGTCATGTTCGACAAGATGATCGGGTGTGTGAATCGGTTGGGGCTGTTGTCTGAAGACATTGAGCCTGAGACCGGACATCTGACGGGTAACTTTCCTCAGGGATATTCCCATTTAGCGTTGATACAAACAGCCTTTCTTTTAGAGACAAATTATCAGTGGAATAGTGGTGCGCGTCTTTTTTCTTCAGATGTGGGACGCGGGACAACGAAGGAGCCTATGTTATGAGAAGGATATTCTTTTTTATCCTGCCGATCCTGATCATCGTTGCCGCTGGTTTTGTGGTGTTTGGCATGGTTCAGGCGAGAACTGATGAAGACAAGCTGATGGATGAGCTCAAGCGCAAGGCAAAGGCCGTGGCAGAGAGTATGGAGCTTTCTGTTCAGGCCGTGCTCGAGATGCACAACAGTCGAAATGCTAATTATCTGGTTGAAAAGTTCCAGACGCGGGATCGTTTGCAGGGATGCGTGATCTATGACGCGGAAAGTAAGATCGTTGCTATTACGGAAAGATTTGCGGATTGGAAAGATAAGCCCAAACCATATCTAGAGGCGGTATTCAGGGATAAGATCCCGTTCTCAGGCATTGAAAAGTTTAAGGATTACACGGTTTACAGTTATGTCTTGCCGGTTTTAAGAGAGGATGGATCGGCGCTCGGGAGTGTGGAGATCATTTATGACACATCATATGTTTTAGGCCGTTTGGGTGAGATCTGGAAAGGGATCAGTGTCACGCTCATTGTTCTTTTTATCCTTATCATTCTTGCCTCGGTCATTGTTCTTCGGCAGATGTTCCTGCTGCCGGTGTTGCGTTTGACAGATTGGTTCAAGGGTTTTTTAAGAGGAGAGGAAGCGCATCATCGGCATCCTTTAACGGACAAAGATGAGCTTGGCAAGTTGGCTAATGAAGTGGAGCAGGTGGCGTTGAGTCTGCGTGTAGCTCGCCGGGCGATCGTGGAAGATGCGCAGACACAGTTGAACAAGGAAGAAGTCTGGACTGAAAACAAGCTTCGCAGTTTTATTCAAGCCAAGCTGGGAACCAGTACGATGCTGGTCGTGTCTAACCGCGAGCCGTATATGCATATGGCGGATGATGCGACAGGGAAGATCCTTTGCATACGCCCAGCTAGTGGTGTTGTCACGGCCATTGGTCCTATTCTGCGTGCTTTGGGCGGCACCTGGATCGCCCACGGTGCTGGGAACGCGGACAGGAAGTTTGTAAATTCTAAAGATAAGATCGGCGTGCCGCCAGAGGATAATCGGTATATTCTTCGGCGTGTTTGGTTGACGAAAGATGAAGAAGAGGAATACTATTACGGGTTTTCTAACGAAGGCTTATGGCCGCTGTGTCATATCACGCATACCCGACCGATCTTTAGTGAGAAAGATTGGGATACTTATCAAAAGGTGAATCAGAAGTTCGCGGATGCGGTTATTGAGGAATTGCCTTCGGGTCCGGCTTTTGTTTTTATTCAGGATTATCACTTCACGCTTCTTCCGGCGATGATCAAGGCCAAGCGTCCGGATGTTGTTGTGGCGCTTTTTTGGCATATTCCGTGGCCGAATCCGGAAGTCTTCTCAGTGTGTCCGTATCAAAAGCAGATCCTGAACGGTATGTTGGCGTGCGACTTGATCGGATTCCATGTGCAGTATCACTGTAATAATTTTCTTGAGACAGCTAATCGGCTTCTTGAATGTCGGTTGAATACTGAGAAGTTCAGCATTGTAAGGGGTGCGCATGAAACACTTGTGCGGGCTTTCCCGATCAGTATTGCCTTGCCATCGCCGGAAGATGTGATCTTGGAGAAGGAATTGGCCAAGGTTCGAAAGGAGCACAAACTTGAGGGCAAGATCGTTGCGGTGGGTGTCGATCGTATTGATTACACGAAAGGCATTGGCGAGCGCATTCTGGCGGTTGACCGTTTTCTGGAGAAGAATCCGGAATATAAAAAGAAGTTCGTCTTTGTTCAGATCGGGGCGCCGAGCCGTACACACATTAAGCGGTATCATGACCTTGGTGGCGAGATCGATGAGTTGGTCGAGAAGGTGAACTGGAAACATTCGGACGGCGATTACAAGCCGATCATTTATATCAAACGACATCTTTCGACAGAAGAGATCGCTCCTTTTTATGCTTTGGCTGACATTTGTATTGTGAGCTCTTTGCATGACGGAATGAATCTGGTTGCCAAGGAATATGTCGCGGCCAAGCAAGATGAAACGGGTGTTTTATTGCTCAGCTGTTTTACGGGTGCGATAAGGGAGTTTACAGAGGCTATTTCGATCAATCCTTATGCAACAGAAGAGTTCGCAGATGCCATCCGTATGGCCGTGACCATGTCTCCAGAAGAGCAGAGGCGGCGCATGGCAGCGATGAGAAAGATCGTTCAGGAGAATAATGTTTATCGCTGGGCGGGGAGTATTGTTTCGGAACTTTCAGGCATAAGGAATCGGGATCATGAAAAACCTTCTGCTTAATTTAGACGATTGGCGCGTGCGCCTCGCGCATGAGCCGCTGGCCCTGTTCTTAGATTACGATGGGACGCTCTCAGCCATTGCGCCAACACCTGCCGAGGCAAAGTTGCCTTTTCAGGCACGGGAGATATTGGTCTCTTTGGTGAAGTTGCCGAATGTTAAGGTAACGATCGTTTCTGGACGGGGATTAAGCGACCTTAAAAAGATGATCCCCGTGAAGAGGATGTCGTATGTTGGGAGTCATGGTATTGAGTTTCAGGTGAAGGGGCTAGCCTCACAGCGAGTTTCCAAGCGTTATATTCGTGAATTAGGTGAGTTGCGTTCTCGATTGCAATTGGGGCTGCATAGTTTGCCAGGAATTCTGTTAGAGCAAAAACCTTTTTCATTGGCCGTTCACTACCGCAAGGCGTCGTCGGGTTCTGAAAAGAAAGCCAAGCGGATCGTGCTTGATATTTGTTCTGATGCTGTCCACCATGGACGGATCTTGATCATGCCTGGAAAGAAGGTCGTTGAGATCATGTCGCCGACCGCTATGGATAAGGGGCAGGCGGTGAAACGGTTATTACGGTTTTGGGGCAAGAGGAAGCATCTTCCTATTTTTATTGGTGATGATAAGACGGATGAGGCAGCGTTTGAGGCGTTGCGTGACCGAGGATTGACGGTTAAGGTTGGCATGCCTGATGTGCGATCGAAGGCGGAGTATTGTTCGGGTTCGTTGGAGGATGTTCGTAAGTTCTTGAGAATGCTTCTACACATTAGAGTGCCCCATGTCCATTCTTAACTCTTTGTAGAGGGTTAACGAAGACCATAATTATCTTTTTTTGCTTGCCAAAACTTATAGAAAGAATAAAATCAATAATACTTTGCACAACATTGATGAAGACTCCTTACTCAGACAATGTAGGAAGTGTCTTCCCGCTGTGAACCTAAACAGTCTGTTTAGGTTTTCTAATATAAGGGTTAGTTTTTAAACAGATAAAAGGAGAAACATATGGAAGTAATTAATTTTACACCAGCCATCTGGTGGGTGGCGCCGGCCGGTAGTTTGGCTGCGCTCATCTTCGCGTTCATCTACTATAAGCAGTTGATCGCGATGGACAAGGGCAGTGCAAAGATGCAGGAGATCGCGGGTTATGTCTCTGAAGGTGCCATGGCCTACCTCTTTAAGCAGTATAAGACGGTCGGTATTGTTTTTGCTGTGCTTGCAGTGTTGTTCTTTATCTTGGCACTTAATGGTATTCAGAACCCGTTCGTGCCGGTGGCGTTCTTGACCGGTGGTTTCTTTTCTGGTCTTTGCGGCTTCTTAGGAATGAAGACAGCGACGGCTGCGTCTAACCGCACGGCTCAGGCGGCTTCAAAGAGTTTGAATCAGGGTCTCACGGCTGCGTTCCGTTCTGGCGCTGTCATGGGTCTTGTTGTCGTTGGTTTTGGTTTGTTGGATATTTGTCTCTGGTATCTTCTTCTCGATAAGGTGTTTTTCACGCCTGAGAATATGCTTACCGGTCTTAAGTTCGCTGGTCTGACGCTCGTTAAAGCCGGTACGACCCAGCATGAGAAGCTCATTGAGATCACGCTCACCATGTTGACCTTCGGTATGGGTGCATCCACCCAAGCGCTCTTCGCACGCGTTGGCGGCGGTATCTTCACCAAGGCGGCCGACGTTGGTGCTGACCTTGTTGGTAAAGTTGAAGCTGGTATCCCGGAAGATGATCCTCGCAATCCTGCGACCATCGCGGATAACGTAGGGGACAACGTTGGTGACGTCGCTGGTATGGGTGCTGACCTTTATGAATCGTTCTGCGGTTCTATTCTGGCCACATGCTCCATCGGTGCTTCTATCATCGTGTTCGCCGCTCAGGGGGATGCGAATTATGATGTTTCCAAGGGCATGATGCTGGTGATCGCACCCATGGTTGTTGCCGGTATCGGTAATTTCATGTCGATCATTGGTACGATGATGGTCCGTTGTGATGAAAGCGCTGATCAAAAGGGGTTACTTAAGGCATTATTGACCGGTACGCTCGGTAGTTCTGCGCTTATTCTGATCGTGGTCGCTGTCATGGCGGGAATGGGCATGATCACCTGGGGTCTTTTCGGTGCGGTCGTCGCAGGTTTGGCGGCAGGTGTTATCATCGGACAGTCCACGGAGTATTACACATCGAATGCCAACAAGCCTACTCAGGAAATTGCGGATCAGGCGGTCATGGGACCAGCGACCGTTATCATTGACGGTTTGGCAACAGGGATGTTCTCTTCTGCAATTCCCGTTCTCACCATTGTTGCGGCCATCATGTGCGCGTTTGGTTTTGCCGGTGGTTTCCAGAATTTCATGATGGGTCTTTACGGCATTTCTTTCGCCGCGGTCGGTATGCTTTCAACTCTCGGTGTCACGCTTGCGACCGATGCTTATGGTCCTATTGCGGATAACGCGGGTGGTAATGCGGAAATGTCAGGTCTTCCTAAAGAAGTACGTCAGCGCACAGATGCGCTCGATGCGCTCGGGAACACCACAGCCGCGACAGGTAAGGGTTTTGCGATCGGTTCTGCTGCGCTTACGGCGCTGGCACTCTTGGCCGCGTTCCTTGAAGAAGTCAAAACATGGATGTATAACATCGCTAATGAGACTGGTTCTATCATGGTCGGTGCACAGGAAGTCGCGGTCGGCACTATCCGTCAGATGACGATGCTTGACCTGGTGACTTTGTTCAAGGCCCATGTCATGAACCCGCTTCTTTTGTGCGGGATGTTCATTGGTTGCATGATGGCGTTCGTGTTCTGCGCCATGACGATGAAGGCTGTAGGTCGTGCGGCTGGCCGCATGGTTGAAGAAGTCCGTCGTCAGTTCCGTGAAAAACCAGGCATTATGGCTGGTACTGAAAGAGCTGATTATGCTCGTTGTGTGTCGATCTCGACCGAAGGTGCTCAGCGTGAGATGATCGTTCCTTCTATGATCGCGATCATCACGCCTGTGGCGGTCGGTTTGATCTTTGGTGTTGCTGGTGTTATCGGTTTGTTGACCGGTGCGATGGCGTGTGGTTTCGTGCTTGCAACTATGCTCAACAATGCTGGTGGCGCATGGGATAACGCCAAGAAGTATGTTGAAGAAGGTCATCACGGCGGCAAAAAGCTTCCGAATGGCCAGAAGAACCCTGTTCATCAGGCCGCTGTTATCGGCGACACCGTCGGTGATCCTTGCAAGGATACTTCCGGTCCGTCACTTAACATCCTCATTAAGCTCATGAGCATGGTCGCGATCGTTTTCACACCGGTGATCCTGAAGTTCTCCCCGGCGATCCAGACGTTCCTCAAGATCAATCTTAATTAATAGTTGATCTTTAGGCAGTAAATTCAAAAGGCGCTCCTTAACCGGAGCGCCTTTTTTATGTTGTCACATCATCCCGAGGAGCAACTTGTGGTGAGCAAAGTCGAACCACGCGACGTATTGTCATGTCGAGCGCAGCGAGACATCGCAAGAGCGTTGATGAGATCCCTCACTGCGTTCGGGATGACGGAGGAGGTTCGGGATGATGGTAGACTGTCGGGGATGGACAGTAAATTTTAGGATTAAGTATTCGATGCGCACTGGAGTGTGATAAAATAGCACATCAATACGAAATGGAGAAGATCATGAAGATATTCACAAAAGGTTTGTGTGCGGTTGTTCTAAGTGTAACGTTGATCTTAGCGTCGAGCGGGTGTGCGCCCATGTTGATCGGGGCCCTTGCGGTCGGTGCTGTCGGTGGATATGTGGTGAGCCCTGATACGGTTGAGGGCACGACCGCGCGTTCACTAGGCGAGGCCTGGGATGCGGCTAAAGAGATCGCGGGCATCATGGGATCGATCGTTGAGGAAAATGAACGTGTGGGGCTGATCGTGGCCAACATCAATGGCTCACGCGTTACCATCACGCTGACGACACTCAATGCCGCCTCGACCAAGATGTCGATCAAGGCGCGCAAATCATTCATGCCCAAGATCGATCTGGCGCAGGATGTCTATACCAAGGTCATGAAACAAATGGAGCAGTAGTGTGATAGCGCTTTTTATCGGCATAGTTTTTGGCGCTTGTTTCGGGATCGTGCTGGGACCTAAGGCCGCATTCTTTAAGCCCTTCGGCGATGTTTTTTTAAATCTACTTTTTACTGCTGTTGTCCCTCTTGTTTTCTTTTCCATGTCATCTGCTGTGGCGGTGATGAAAGACGCACGTCGTCTTGTCCGTATCATGGGCTGGATGATGCTCTTCTTTGTGTTGACCGGGCTTGTTGCCTCTGCGGTCATGATCCTGGCTGTTCATGTATTCCCTCCTTTCACCGGTGCGGCCTGGGCATTGCCGGGGGGTGTTACCGGCGGTGGAATGAGCACAGCTGACGCCTTGGTGCGTGCATTCACCACACCGGATTTCCTGGACCTTCTTTCCAAAAAGAACATGCTGGCGCTTATTGTTTTCTCGATCCTCTTGGGCGCGGCGACGTCAGTGTCAGGCGAGAAGGGCGTTCCTTTTGCACGATTTCTGGCATCCGGCAATGAGGTGATGGGCAAGGTGATCGCGCTTATCATGAAGTATGCGCCCATCGGGTTGGGGGCTTATATCGCATACCTCGTCGGTGTGATGGGGCCTCAGCTCATGGGTTCTTATGCCCGGGTGGCTCTTTTATATTATCCCGCGGCACTTATTTATTTTATCGTGATGTTCTCGCTTTATGTTACGTGGGCCGGCGGGTTTGCATGCCTGCGTGCGTTCTGGTGGAATATCTCATCGACCGCATTGACCGCGCTTGCGACGGGAAGTAGTGTGGCCACGATCCCCGCCAACCTCGAGGCCGCTAAAAAGATGGGCGTTGAGGAAGATGTGCGCGAAGTGATCATTCCGCTGGGTGCTACCATCCACATGGAAGGTTCGTGTTTGGCCGCGATCGTCAAGATCGCGTTCTTGTTCGGTCTTTTTCAAATGCCTTTTACCGGATGGGACACGTGGCTTATTGCGGCGGGTATTGCAGTGCTTTCGGGGACTGTTATCAGCGGTATTCCGGCGGGCGGCATGCTTGGGGAACTTCTTATCATCACGCTTTATGGTTTTCCGATCGAGGCAATGCCGCTTATCACCATGATCGGCACGATCGTTGATCCGCCCGCGACGATGGTGAATGCTGTCGGGGATAATGTGACGTGTCTTATGGTTTCCCGTCGGCTGAATGGCCCTGCATGGTTCACAAAGCGGCAAGAGACTTAGGTATGCTTTTCTTCTTCAGATGTTCTCTCCTCGTTGTGTATGCTTTTCTTTTTTCTTCTTGTGCTTCTCTCAGCGTGCACATTCCGTCTAAGGTCGATATCTATGATACAAAGCAGGTCATCGTTGTTGTTCCCGCAGGGCACAAGCCGTTCACGGCTGTTCTTACGGCATGGTCTGTTGAGGATGGGAAATGGATGAGGAAGTTCGGGCCATGGAGCGCGGTGATCGGGCGCAGTGGACTTGCGCCTGCAGGAGAGAAACGCGAGGGCGATGGCAGAACCCCGTCGGGAGTCTACCCAGCGCAAACGGCTTTTGGTAATGCACCGGCTATTAAGACGGGCTTGATATATCGCCAGGCAACAGCTCATGATTTCTGGATCGATGATATTGCATCCGTTCAATATAACCAATGGGTGAGCGGGGACGTGCCGGGCGTATCACATGAGAAGATGCTCCGCACTGACGGGCTTTATAATTTAGGCGCTGTGATCGAATATAATACGGCGCCCATTGTGACGGGTAACGGGAGCGCTATTTTCTTGCATATCTGGAGGGATCACGGTACAAAACCAACCTCTGGATGCGTTGCCCTCGGCGAGCGACGCCTGCGCAAACTCCTCGCCTGGCTCGACGCCCAACAAAAACCATTGATCATATTGAAAAAGTAGGGACACGATGACTTTTTTCTTAACCTCCACCCTACCGGGAAGGGTGGAGGTTATTCTTTGGTGTGAATTTGGATTTGACTTTTTAAAGTATTTATATAAAATAGCGTTTCTGTTGGATGGCTTGCGGGCGTCCTGCATAAAAGATTTACGCCGAGATAGCTCAGTTGGTAGAGCGAAGGACTGAAAATCCTTGCGTCCCCGGTTCGAACCCGGGTCTTGGCATTTTTTCTCGTAAGGGGTTGGCAAAAAAGTCAGCCCCTTTTTTTGTGCAAAAATGCCAAGGGCCAGGCAGATGTCCTTTTCTAGTCATGTTGAGCGAAGCGAAACATCGCCGAGACTTGAAAAGCCTTCATTTTTTTCTTAAATTCCGGTCCAAGCCCGGTATTCCTAATATATACTATTTTCTGTGTCCCGTTCTTCATTGATCCGGCTTATTCAAGAATAGGAGAGGCCCATGGCGATCAAACCCCGAGTGCTTATCGTGGATGATGAAAAAGAAGTGCGGCAGCAGTTCGCATTATTTCTGACACAGCGTCTGGATTGTGAGATCATCGAAGAGGCGGATGGCCAGAAAGCGATCGACCGGATAGGGCAGGAAGAATTCCACATTGTTCTTCTGGATCAGCATATGCCCGGTATCGACGGCTTTACGATCCTTGAGCATATTCATCAAAAATCTCCGCAGACAACAGTGATCGTGATCACAGGGCTCGGCGGATCTGCCGCATCCCATAAAGTAGAACGCCTTGGCGGTATTTATATGGCCAAGCCTGTTTCTTTGAAAGCACTTCAACTAACTATCGAGCGTGAATTGGAGAAGCGAGGCGGATTTAGTTTTCAATTGCCTTAGCCTTGAGAAGTGAGAATCGCGTCGGGCGCTACGTAGAAGGGGCTATTTTCAACCGGGGCGTGGATGACATAAACGACCGTTGTCCCTTTGTAGGCATTTTCAAAACAATGTTTTTGTCGCGCATCAAAAGAAAATGTAGCGCCTTTATAAAAAGTCCGCTTTTCTTCTCCCAGCATTCCACTGATAGATAAATGCACCCCGCCCATGATCACCGCACACCATTTTGTGGATTTTTCTGCAGAGGGGCTGTCTTGTTCCTCTGACGTGCGGCCGCCACGGTTGAGGATAAGTTTGCTCGGCATGAAGGGAAGGCGGTTCTCCAATGCTTTTAGGACGGCTTTGTCATTATAAGTGAATGTCCCGAGCGTCTCTTCCTGTTCGAGTGTTTCGGCGTCTGTGCCTTTACGCAGGTCGGATATGCTGATGCCCAGAATGATCGCGATCTGATTTAAGGTCCGTTCTCTGCCAGAGGCGCGGTCATTGATGATCTGCGAAAGAGTGCGGAGGTTGACCGCTTTATCCTCAAATATAGTCACGATCTCGCGATGAAAAGCGCTGATATTCCTAAAGCGGCTTTCTTTGATAAGCTTGCGTATCTTTTCTCCCAATGTCATATCGCTCCCCCTTAATAATAAATATATATAGCGGCGCGGATTAAGTCAAGTCTATTTATGATGTTTATATCCATTCGAAATAAATGATAATCTCTCATCTATCAGTTAGACATCCAAATATCTGCAATACATATACTTACATAGCATGATGTTTTATGCTATCCGCACTTGACAAACATCATAGTATGTGGCATCTTTGTCTCATACGGCAAAAGATGTCACAAAACAGGAAAGGATGTGATCTATGGTGTTAATGTCATGGCAGGCCCATCTTTCAAGGTGCGGGATGTTTGGCCGGGAGGCCTGGCTGTTCATCGCTGATGAGCGGCATACTTATTGTTGTGAGGATCCGGCTCCGGGAGATTCTTTCCCTCATCCTTTCATGGGGAGGTAAGGTATGAGGGTCTTACTTAAGATGAATCAGCAGACAAAAGAGATCAATGTGCTTGTTAGCCTTAAGGAAGCGCGTATGCAGGAAATGGTCGTTACCATGCTTGAACAGAACCAATCGCGTGAAGCCTTTCTGCTCCTTAGAGCCAAAGCCGAAGTGGAGGCATTCTTTCCTGTTGGAATGTCGCCCTCGATCACGCCTGCGTTCACGCTCGTTGAAGATGAAGTCTGCTAGAAGAGGCTTGTTTTACATCTTATTCTGTGTGATATTGTGTTTAAGGAGTTATCGTTTTGGCTCCTTGTATAAGCAATATCTTTCTACCGGAGGCATCCGATGGATCAGCACAGGATCAACAATCATCTCGGGATCATCCGCAATCAATGCGAGGGGTTTCTTCTGGATAATAAGGAGGGGCTCTTAAAGAAAAAGTCTCCTGAGGAACAACATACGCTTGCGCTTGGCATCATGAAAAAAGTGATCCATGAAGTGGATGAGATCACGTCCGCCCTTGCGTATGAGCGCCAACAGAACACCCTTCCGCTTTTGTAAGACGCAGATATTGCCCGCGACCAATGGGCGTGGTAGTATCAACCATTGATATTCTAAAATCTATCCGGAGAAACATCATGAAGATCATTCTTGTCGGCATCAATCACGCGGGGACATCGGCCTTAAGGACGCTTCTCGCCCAGAATAGTGCTCATCAGGTCACGGCGTATGACCGTAATACCAATATTTCTTTCCTCGGCTGCGGCATTGCGCTGGCGGTGGGCGGTGTGGTGAAGCATTTGAACGACCTTTTTTATTGCACCCCGTTGAAACTGGAGAATAAGGGCGCTAATATCAGGATGGAGCATGATGTCATTGCCGTTGATACCAAGAAAAAGACCGTGACCGTCAAAGACCTTAAGACGGGGAAAGTGTTTGATGATACGTATGACAAGCTTATCTACGCCGCCGGCTCCTGGCCTATTGATATCCCGAATATCCCCGCAGGACATGGAGACTTTGAGAACATTGATATTTGTAAGTTATACCAGCACGCCGAGGAGCTTATCAGGAAAGCTGATGACCCTTTGATCAAAAGTGTGGCGGTCGTCGGGGCGGGTTATATTGGCATTGAGCTTGCAGAAGCATATTTCAAGAAAGGCAAGAAGGTCACGCTTGTGGACTTTGAAGAAAGGGTGCTGGTCCGTTATTTTGACCCTGAGTTCACGGTGCCGCTTGAGAAAGATATCACGAATTCTGGTATCACGCTTGCGCTGGGTGAGAAAGTGGTGGATTTCAAAGGAGAAGGCGGCAAGGTCAAGAAGATCATTACGAACAAGAACGAATATGATGCTGATCTTGTTATTAAATGCGTCGGGTTCAAGCCTAACACAGAACTTTTGCCTGATGCTAAAAAGACGCAGAACGGCGCGATCATCGTCGATGAGCATATGCAAAGCAGTATAGCCGATGTTTATGTGATCGGGGATGCGGTCGCGATGTATCACGCTTCTTTTGACAAGCCCGTGCAGGTGGCGCTGGCGACCAATGCGGTCAAATCCGGCATCACCGCGGCGAGCCATATCAACGGCAATGAAGCCGTGAAGATCAAGAGCGTTGCGGGCACGAATGCTATTTGTGTGTTCGAGAACAAGTTGGCGAGCACCGGTGTGAGCGAAGAAACGGCGAAGCGGTTTAATATGGACGTCGGGGTCAGTTATCTCGAGGATAATGACCGCCCCGAGTTCATGGGTGATTTTGAGAAGACCTGCATCAAACTTGTCTACGATAAAAAGACCCTGCGTCTCCTTGGTGCTCAGATCGGTTCATACGGAGAGACAAGCCATACTGAGGTGATCTATTATCTGGCACTTGCGATCCAACAGCGCCTGTCGCTCATTGATATCGCTTTCACCGACGTGTACTTTTTACCTCACTTCAACAAGCCCTTCAATTTCGTCCTCGCCGCCATCATGCAGGCGCTGGGGTTGAATTATTATAAGGATTAAGGGTCAATAATCGGGGGGCCGGTTATTTTGAAAGTGGAGAATGAAGATGATCAGAATAATATGTGCAGGTATTTTGTGCGGGGTGTTGGGGCTCCTGTCGTTAGCGACGGCATCAGAGGGAGTTGCATCATGTTCAAAGTTGATGTTGCGGCATAATGGGGGCATTGATGGCCAGGACATGAACGGGGATCCGAAGACGCGCTTTCATGTGGCTGGTTCTTCTGGTGAAGAAGTATGTCTTTCTAAGAATTCGATCGTGGATGTGCAGGCGCATTTTTATGGTGATATCGAAGGAACGCTTAAAGGACCTTTGGTTGCTTCGTCTTCAGATGGACTATTAAAAGATACGGTCTTGGTCGTTGATGTTCCCGCCGGTGCGGCTAGAGAGGTCAAGGTGGTCCAAATTGTTCCTTGCGCGGGGAAAGGTAGTGTTGGGAGCGGAACTCCGGGGTTGTGTTGTGAAGGATTGCAATCGCGATATGCGTTCGATCCAAAAACATGTGAACCGCTGGACGGCGGCTATAAGTGCCTTGATTGCGGGGACGGGAGATGTGAAAAAGGACTGGAAGACCGTTGCAATTGCCCCGAGGATTGCAAATAAGGCGTTCAGGGGTGGCAAGTTGCATTTGACAAAGACCCGGACTTGTATTACATTGTCTTACAGGAGGATCACCAAATGTCCACATCTAAATTAATAAATATCCGAGTGCCAATGCCGATCCAAAAGGAATTGGAAGATATTAGCCGCAGTGAGCATGTTTCTATCAGCGATCTTGTCCGGGATTCTTTACGTGAATTCCTGGCTGTGCGCAAGTTCCGCAGTTTAAGTAAGCGGGTGAGGGGCTACGCCCGGAAATCAGGCCTTGTTACTGACGAAGACATCCTGGGACTTAAGACATGAGGGTCGTCTTCGACTCAAATGTTCTGGTGGCTGCGTTTGCGACACATGGTGTTTGCCATGATCTCTTTGAGTATTGTTTGAGAAACACGACCATTATTTGCAGTGATTTCATTGCGACCGAAGTCGAGCGTATTTTAATTACAAAGATCAAAACACCTTCTAAGACCGCATCAGAAATCATAGAATATTTAAAGATCCAAACCGAGTGGGTCACGCCCGGGAATAAGATTTTCCAGGGTCTGCGCGATCCTAATGATCAGATGATTCTTGCTACGGCTTTATCAGGCGAAGCTGATTTTCTGATCACCGGTGATAAAGACCTTCTGGTCTTAAAGAAGGTCAATAAGACCATCATGATCTTACCCAGGGACTTTTGGATCAAATATCAAATGGCTTAATAATATATGGTTAAACATATTCTTTGGTTTATCGGTGGGTTCGTTAGCGTTATGGTTTGTGTGACCTTTATGGCTTTGGTCCTTACCTCAACGCATCACATATCTAGCGGGTGGTTTGTTCCTTGGTTCCCGATATTGGTTCCAGCTGTCATTTCGATCTTTGCTTGGCGAAAAAGTCCTGGTTATGCGATCGGAGTGGCTCTTTGGGCAGTATATTTGATGATCGTTCTTCTTCAAAGAGTTCATTAATAATAACCGGGACACAATGTCCGCCCAAAAGATCGCTGGTCCGGATCTCTGAAAATATTCCTGTTGATGGGTTCAAAGGCCGTCTGACCGCATGGAATTCCATGGGGCCCAAAGGGCTAGTTTCAGGGCAGGGGTTGGATCAACTCAGGTCTTTGGATGACAAGCCCTTTCTGGGTATGTTGGGGCAAGCTGGCGTTTCTGTGGAACAGATCGTTCATTGTGCAGAGAAAGGCAAGACCGTTGGTAGCGGGTTTGATGATATTTGCTGTGAAGGACTTCAGGCACGAGGGGCATTTGATCAGAAAACATGCGAGCAATTGGACGGCGGCTATGAGTGCATCGCTTGCGGCGACGGGAAGTGCGAAGGCCCGTCAGAAAACCGTTGCAATTGTCCTAAGGATTGCCAATAAGGATTTTTTTATGAGAACATTTTATATTGTGTCCATGGTCTTTGTTATCGTCGGGACGGCTTGTGCGGCTAATCCGCCCAAGACCATTGAAGAGGCGATCCTTGCTTCCGGCGGGACGGTGGCGGTGATGGACACATCGGACCCCGATTCGGCGGGTAGCGCGGTTCAGGCGATCATGGACCATGGGCTTACGGCGTCCGATGACCGGGGGCAAGGCCGCGAGCGTTCCTATCCCGGATTAAAGTTTCGGGGGCGTTTGGCCCATGATCATGATGTGCAGGCCATTACATATCAGGGAAAGCGGGGCGAGAGGCTTCATGTGACTGTTACATCGTCGGAGTTTGTTCCCGAGATCCGGGGTTTTCTTGATGCCAACGGCGCCTGGGGAACGATGGACAGTTACAGCGAGAACGGCCCTGTGGCTGAGGCTGTTTTGAATTGCCGGTATACCGGGGAATATGAATTTAAGGTGACTTCGCGGGGATTTAATTCCACGGGGTTCGGCGCGTTCACGCTTACCATTAAGTCGGACAAAAGCGCGCTGGTGCCTGAGGAGAAGGGTGTCAGCCTTGTTGCCGGCGGAACATATACGGTCCGGGAGCTTAAGAAGAATCGGGAGAACAAGGAGACTGAGGTTGTTCTCGATGCGTATTGTGTTTTCTTAAAAGAAAATATTTGCCCTCCGTGTCTGCCAACACATATGTGTAAGGAGTGTGCTCCGCCGTATAATATTGGCTTCGCGGATGATCCCCGTCCCCGGAACGGATATGATGAATTTCAGGTTGATGATGCGGTCATTATCGATAGCATCCACGACACAGAGGTTTTCGCACGTTTCAAGGTTGGGGAAAAGTATCGTTTTAAGGTCCGTGTCCAGAACTCGAGCCGGACGGATGTCCCTGATAATTTCATACGGTTTCTTTCATTTGAAGAGTGAGTAAATAACCGGGACACAATAGGTGGGAAATAACCGGGAGAAATAACCGGGACACAATAGGTTATTTTGGTATTAAGCAGGGGACTGACTAAATGATCAAACGCAAAATGTTGTTGTTCCTTTTTATCTTTGCAGCTTTCTTGGTAAGTCCGGCATCTCTTCATGCCTCGGCGATCGATGAGACCGGATGCCGTGTCAAAGCGGTCAGAAGTTCAGGGGTTATCGATCATTCTTATTTCCTGGTTAAGGTCGCAGAGACAGAAGGCGAGTGCCCTTTGACCAAGGGTGGGCTTTACAAGATTTTTTATTATCAGGATTTTGCAGAAATACAATCGCATGACGGGCAATGGCATAAAAAGATCAAATATGAGGAGTGGCTGAGTTCCTTGAATGAACTTGATCTGACCGAGGGGCGCTTAAAGGACCTTTGATCTCTTCGTCTTCAGATGGACTATTAAAAGATACAGTTTTGGTCGTTGATGTTCCCGCCAGTGCGGCTAGGGAGGTCAAGGTGGTCCAAATTTTTCCTTGCGCGGGGAAAGGCAGTGTTGGGAGCGGAACTCCGGGTTTGTGCTGTGAAGGACTGCAGGAACGAGGGGCGTTTGATGTAGAGACATGCGAGCGATTAAAAGGCGGCTACATGTGCGTCGCTTGCGGGGATGGGATATGTGAAAAAGGACTGGAAGACCATTGCAATTGTCCGGAAGATTGTTCGTAAGAACGCCGGGACACATGTTCTGGTTGCCCTGTTCCATATGTCCCACTATCCCACTTGACGCATGTCCCACAAGTGATATACTTTGAGCAGAAAGGGCCACCTCATATGGGAACAATAAATTCTAAAGACATCGATAGCGTGGTTATCAATGAAGAGTTTTCTTCATTTGATACGCGGGCGCTTGATTCTAAGCATCGCATTACTTTGGGGGGGAAATTGCTTAAGACGACTGCCCAACGGGTTAGAAAGATTGATTCTTATCAGGTCTTGGTAGGCAAAAACGGAAACATTCTTCTGCGACCTTCAGTCTCGATCCCTGCATCAGAAGCATGGATCTATGAAAATCCAAGAGTCATTGGCAGTATCCGCAAGGGGCTTGAAGAGGCCAAGAGAGGGAAGAAAGTAGTAGCCCGTGATCTGGATGCATTCCTGGAAAAACTATGATCTATTTCTTAAGCTTTACGCCTTGTGCACAGCAAGATTTGCGTGAGCTTAAAGCATCCCGTCATTTAGAAAAGCGTTATAAGGCGGTAGTAAAGTGTCTGCATCTTCTAGCTGATAATCCTAAGCACCCTGGTTTACAAACGCATCAATATTCATCTCTTCATGGGCCTGATGGAGAGAAGGTCTTCGAGGCTTACGCCGAACAAAATACTCCCGGTGCCTATCGAATATTCTTTTGTTATGGCTCCGAGCGAGGGGAGATCCTTATTATTGCTATTACTCCTCATCTGTAGTTAAAGAAGGTTATTCTCCCCGGGTGATAAAGCGGGCCGGTTGTTATGATACGTTCAGCTTTAGTAAAGTGTCTATAAAAGCAAAGGATGATGGGATGAGATATTCTGCGATCTTGTTAGGAGTGTTGGCGTTTGGGGTCTTCTTTGTCGGGACGGCTTGTGCCGGGGAGCCTCCGTATAAGACCATTGAGGAGGCGGTGCTTGCTTCCGGCGGAACGTATGGGGTTATTGATACATCAAATCCGGATGCGGCGAATAATTTTGTTGATGCGGTCTTTGACAAGGGCTTGACGAATAGCGATGATCAAGGGGCGTCACTTTATTTGCGCCCCGGTGTTCAATTCACTCAGCGTGTGAATGAGTATCTTGCGTATTGTTACTATAAGGGGAAAAAAGGCGAGAAGATCCGGATCATTGTTGATCGGATCGATTTTGATGCGGAATTATATTTGTTAGACGCTAACGGGGCATTCTTGGGATCGGAAAAGAATTATGATGGCAATCCGCAGGCGAGCCTTGAGGCCAAACTCCCTTACACAGGCGAATACAGTATTCAGATCCAGTGCAAGGGCGCGAAAGAAGGACTTTTCAAGATCCGTCTTGAGTCTGACATTGCAGAGGTCGTTGCAGATGAGCGTCGTGACAACCTTGTCGCGGGTGGGACTTATACCGTTCGAGACCTTAAGCAGAATCAGGCGAATAGAACGCCTGAGTTCATTCTTGATGCGTATTGTGTTTTCAAGAAAACGAATGAGTGCCGGTGCAACCCGGATCCCAATATGCGTTGTAAGCCCTGTGGGCCAAGGTTCAATGTCGGCCTGGCGGATGATCCCCGTCCCCGAAGTGGATATGAAGAATTTGAGGTTGATGATGCAGTTCTTATCGATAGCATCCATGATACAGAGGTTTTCACACGTTTCAAAGTCGGAGAAAAGTATCGTTTAAAGGTCCGTGTCGAGAATTTGAGCCGGACCAGTGTTCCGAGTAATTTCATACGTTTTCTTGCACTTGAGGAGTGACATGCGGGTTGAAGCTGTGTGGTTTGTTCTTTACATTCATTATAAAGTTTGATATAAAAAGGCTCTGTTTTTGGGCAGTTTTTGATATTACGGCGTTTTCGCCGACGTAGCTCAGTTGGTAGAGCATCGCTTTCGTAAAGCGAGGGTCGGGGGTTCAAATCCCTTCGTCGGCTGCAACTTCTTCCACCAAACAAAAAAACCAGACATCTTGTACCCGAATGGGCAAGATGTCTGGTTTTTTTGTTTGCCAAAACCAACAGAAAAGAAGTTGCTGGAAAGGGAACAATTGTTCCCTTTCATTTACACACTCTAATTATCATTTATAAGGATACCTTGTACCCGAATGGGCAAGATGTCTGGTTTTTTTGTTTGCCAAAACCAACAGAA
>DYQZ01000045.1 GCA_020719005.1 Candidatus Omnitrophus sp. | reverse complement strand
ATCGTATCTTTTGAGAATGCGATCAACTGATCAAGAACGCTTAAGGCATCTCTCATGCCGCCCTGGGACGCGCGTGCGATCGTAAAAAGAACATCCTCGTCAACCGACACTTTTTCCTGAGCACTGATGTCTTTTAAGTTCTTAACGATCATCTCGGGCGGGATGCGACGGAAATCAAAACGCTGGCAACGTGAAAGAACGGTCGCCGGGATCTTGTGAGCCTCGGTCGTTGCAAAAATAAATTTTACATGTTCCGGGGGTTCTTCAAGCGTCTTTAACAGCGCATTGAAAGCACCTGATGAAAGCATATGGACTTCATCAATGATATAGACCTTGTTGCCGCCGGAAATGGACATGAGCTGGACATTGTCACGCAGAATCCTCACATCATCCACGCCATTATTAGAAGCACCATCGATCTCGATGATATCAAGCGACGTTTGAAGCCCAAGATCAAGCCCGGCTTCCTGTTTTGAAGGCAAATACTTATTTAATTCCTTGGCCAGGATGCGTGCACAGGTTGTCTTCCCTGTTCCGCGAGGTCCGCAAAATAGAAAAGCATGCGGCACGCGTCCGCTTTTGAGGATGCCTTTAAGCGTATCGACAGTTTTTTCCTGTCCGATGACATCATCGAATGTTTGTGGGCGGTATTTACGGGCCAGGACGAGATATGACATATACTTCTATTGTCCAGTAGATAGGGATTTTTTCAAGGGATTTATGAACTAAAGGATCTTAGCTAGGCTTATTTTGTCTTTAGGCTGAGGGCGATGCGTTTGCGTTTCAGGTCCACTTCTTTGACACGGGCCGAGACTTTTTGCTGAAGTTTTAGCACGTCAGAAGGATGTTTGACAAAACGATCGGACATTTCACTGATATGGATGAGTCCATCCTGATGAACACCGATATCGACGAACGCACCAAAGTCCGTGATATTGGTCACAACCCCGGGCAGGATCATATCGACCGCAAGGTCTTCAATGGCATTGACCCCGTCTTTAAAAGAAACAAATTCAAACTGGGCGCGCGGATCGCGACCGGGTTTAGCCAACTCACTCAGAATATCTTTTAGCGTCGGCAAACCAACACGTTCTGTCACATATTTCTTAAGATCGATGCGACTGCGGAACTTGTCATTACGCATCAGGTCCATCACACTGCACTGCGCGTCTTTTGCAAATTCTTTCACTACCCCATAACTTTCAGGATGGACCGCGCTGGCGTCCAGCGGGTCATCACCGTTCATGACACGCAGGAATCCGGCGGCCTGCTCGAAAGCTTTAACACTAAAACGAGGGACCTCAAGGATCGCTTCACGTGATGTAAAAGGCCCTTTAGCATTGCGATATTCAACAATAGCAAGCGCCAGCGCGGGCCCTAGGCCTGAAACATACATCAAAAGTTCACGACTGGCCGTATTGATATCAACGCCGACATTATTGACACAGCTCATCGTTATATCATCAAGCGCTGTCTGCAATTTTGTTTGATCTACATCATGCTGATACTGCCCGATCCCGATATTCTTAGGGTCTGACTTAACCAACTCCGCTAACGGGTCCTGAAGGCGGCGGCCGATCGAGATAGCCCCCCTGACCGTGATATCAAGATCAGGGAATTCACGACGTGCGACATCAGACGCGGAATAATATGACGCGCCGCTTTCATTGACCATCACGATCTTAGCCTCAGGTAATTTTAAAGCGCGAATGAAAGCTTCTGTTTCGCGTGAGGCTGTGCCATTGCCGATAGCAATCGCCTCAACGTTATGCTTCTTATATAAATGACGGAGTGTTTCTTCAGCTTCAATTTCCTGATGCTTACCTTGAGTAAGATACACCGCCTTATATTCAAGGAATTTCCCCTGGGCATTTAGAATAGAAACTTTACATCCGGTACGAAGACCCGGGTCGATCCCCATAACGACTTTAGGCCCCAGGGGTGCTGCCATCAACAACTGGCGCAAATTCACCTGGAACGTTTTGATCGCGTCATCATCTGCTTTTTCTTTAGTGATGAGCCGTATCTCATTTTCGATCGATGGCGACATTAAACGTTTATAACCTTCCTCTACAGCCAAGCGAACTTCTGTCGAAGACAAACTACGATTATTGATAACAAAGATATTCTCAAGAATACGATGCGCTTCATCTTCCGGCGCCAACACGCGTAAAAGAAGAAAACTTTCCTTCTCTCCTCTGCGCGCCGCGAGCACACGATGAGATGGCGCCTGAGCCACCGGCTCTTTCCAGTCGAAATAATCCTGGAATTTAACGCCTTCAGCCTCTTTGCCTTTGATCACTTTAGAATGGAACGTGCCTTTGGATAAATAAAGTTCACGAATACGGGCACGCGCCTCTGCATGTTCATTCACCCATTCAGCAATGATATCCCGCGCTCCCGCCAACACCAGTTCAACTGTGCCGATCTCTTTCTCAGCGTCGATATATTTAAGCGCTTCTTTTGCCACCTCGAACGCCATATCCTGCTTAAAGATCGCTTCTGCTAAAGGCTCTAACCCTTTTTCCTTCGCGATCATACCGCGCGTGCGGCGTTTGGGCTTATATGGTAAATAAAGATCTTCCAGCTCCGTGATGGTCTCGGCTTTATTGATCTTATCTTTCAGTTCAAGCGTCAGCTTGCCCTGTTTTTCGATGGATTCAAGGATCACGGCCCGGCGCTTATCTAGCTCGTCAAGCTGTTTGACACGGTCACGGATAGAGGTGATCACCACTTCATCAAGGGAATTGGTCACCTCTTTGCGATAGCGCGCAATAAAAGGAATGGTCGAGCCCCCTTCAAGAAGCTCGACCACGGAAGAAACCTGATTTTCTTTTAGATTCAGCTCTACTGCTGTTTTACGGACATGCGAGAGGATCATGTTATTTTTGTGTATTCTCGATCTCGGTGATAGTGCTTGTCTTCACCCCCTCGTCAAAATGACGTTCGTTAGCCTCGTTCATCGGCTGTGTCAAATAATCATAATGATCGCCTTGAGCCATAGCCTCTTCTCTTGCGCCGGCAGCCTCAACATTGGCATAAGTCGCATCAGCATCAGACGCGGCACGGTCCATGGTCGATACCATTTCATCATGTTTATCATTATAAAATTGGGCCTGAGCTGTTAATGGCAGAACACTCATCAAGAACACCATCAAGAACACCATCAAGAATATTTCTTTCATACAGCCTCACTTTCGTTTGAATGCAATATAGCCCAGATGTGCTCCCTAAACAAGGCTTACGAGCGCTTTCTTTAATTCAATGTTCTTCGCGCGCAATTCTTCCATGCGTTCACGTTCTTTCTCAATGACCTCTGCCGGGGCTTTACTTACAAATCCGGCATTAGCCAAACGCCCTTCGATGGCATCCGCCGCTTTAGCCTGCTGCAAGATAAGTGCTTCAAGTTTTGTTTTCTCTTTCGCGACATCAATAAGCGCGCCGAGTGGAATAAAGAACTGCATATCCCCGACCACGCCGGCAACGGCATTCTTAATGACCGGCACTGTCTTTTCAAAAGAAATATCAGACGTGCGCACTAATTTATTAAGAATGTCTTTATTATCTTTTACAAGGGTGATCGAATCCTTGTTCTCGGTCGCGATCACAAGGGCGATCTGATCATGTGGTTTAATGTTCCACTGGGCGCGTATGTTGCGGATAGCCCCGACCAATTCAACCAATACCGCCAGAGAACTTTCAGCTTTCTCGTCAATAAGATCAGGATAGAACGTGGGCCAGGCTTCAAGGGTCAACAGAACTTCTTTCTGTTTAAATTCACTATAAAGCTCCTCGGTGACGAACGGAACAAACGGATGAAGCATTTTGACCGTATTTTCAAGAATGAGATACGCGGTCTTCTGGACATTGATATCATCCAGTTTCCCTTTGATCATCTCCAGATACCAGTCGCAATATGTTGCCCAGAAGAATTCATAAAGGAGATTAACACCTTCTGAATAACGGTATTGCTCGATCGCCTGTCCAACTTCGGCGAGCGCTTTCTGATAACGTGAAATGATCCAGCGAGAAGCCACATCCAATTTGGCCACGTCGATCTCATCAAAAGAAGAAACCTTGGCCTCAGGCTTGATGTTCATGAGCACAAAACGTGAGGCGTTCCATAACTTGTTTGAGAAATTACGGCCGATCTCAAATTTTTCCTTGGAGATATAAATATCCTGTCCTGAATTAAGCACCATGCTGAAACGCAGGGCATCTGCCCCATACTCGGCAATGATCTCAAGAGGGTCCATGGCGTTCCCAAGGGACTTGGACATCTTGAGCCCTTTAGCATCTCGCACCGTCCCGTGAAGCACAACATCTTTGAACGGCACTTTCCCGTTGAACTCAAGCCCTGCCATGACCATGCGGGCGACCCAAAAAAAGATGATCTCAGGCGCTGTGAACAATGTCGCCGTAGGATAAAAATACTCAAGGTCTTCACTCTTCTTAGGCCAGCCAAGTGTTGCAAAAGGCCATAACCACGACGAAAACCAGGTATCGAGCACATCAGGGTCCTGCTTCAGCACAACATTCTTGCCCCATTTAACGCGGGCCTGCTCTTTAGCCTCCGCCTCGCTGCGCGCCACAAAATGATTGCCTTCCTCGTCGTACCAGACAGGGATACGATGCCCCCACCAGATCTGACGGGAAATACACCAGTCACGGATATCAACAAGCCAATTCTCGTAAACCTTTTCCCAGCGTTTAGGCTGAATGGACGGCTGGCCCTGATGAAAAGCCTCAAGCGCTTTGTCAGCCAAAGGTTTCATTTTAACGAACCACTGTTTTGAAAGGTAAGGCTCAACGATCGTGTCGCAACGATAACAACGGCGAACAGCATGTGCATGGGCGTCGATCTTTGCCAATAACCCGAGCTCTTCCAGAGCTTTAACAACCGCTTTACGGCCTTCAAAACGGTCCATATTCTTAAAAGGGCCGGCATTATTATTCAAAACGCCGTTCGAATGCATAATGTTTACAAATTCAAGGTTGTGCCGACGACCCATGGCAAAGTCATTAGGATCATGTGCGGGCGTGACCTTAACAGCGCCCGAACCGAACTCACGGTCCACAAAATCATCAGCAATGATACGGATCTCACGGTTAACGAGCGGTACCACCAGCACTTTACCGATCAGATCCTTATAACGCTCATCTTTAGGATTTACTGCAACAGCCGTGTCCCCCAGCATTGTTTCAGGACGGGTGGTCGCGACTGTCACAAATTCTTCAGGGTTATCTTTGAACGGATATTTGATATGCCACAAGTGACCATTCGCATCTTTATGCTCAGCTTCCTCGTCAGCAAGTGCGGTCTCGCAACGCGGGCACCAATTGATGATATATTGCCCCTGATAAATAAGACCCCGTTGATACAGTTCAACGAACACTTCCTTGACCGCATCAGAATAGGACTCATCCATGGTAAAGCGCGTGCGGTCCCAGTCACAGGAACTGCCAAGCTTATGAAGCTGATCAAGGATAGTATCCCCGTTCGTCTTCTTCCACTCCCACAGCCTTTCCATGAATTTCTCTCGCCCTAAAGTCTCACGTGTGAGGCCTTCTTTGGCGATCTGCTTCTCTACGACATTCTGGGTCGCAATACCTGCATGGTCTGTTCCCGGCATCCAAAGCGCATCAAACCCCTGCATCCTCTTATAACGGGTCAGAATGTCCTGCAATGTATTATTAAGTGCATGACCCATGTGAAGAACGCCGGTCACATTCGGCGGAGGGATAACAATGGTGAACGCGCCTTTCTTCGACTTTTTAGCAGTCGCATGGAACGGCTTTTTCGCATCCCAGATCTTGAGGTGTTTTTCTTCAACTTCTTTTGGATTATAACGGGCGGCTATTTCTGACATAAGGTCCTAATGAAAAACCAGCATCACCTTTCTTGATGATACTGGCCCTTGTGTGTTTAAAGGTCACGGAATCATTTCTTTGAATCTTTAAGCAGCTTATATTCGACGCTGTCCACCAGCGCTTCCCAGCTGGCTTCAATAATATTCTCATGAACACCGACGGTCGACCAGGCATCATGCTCGTCCTGTGATTCGATCAGAACACGCACTTTGGCTGACGTGCCGTCTTTTGTGTCAAGTACGCGCACTTTATAATCCGTAAGACGCATATGCTCAAGAGATGGATATGCTTTAATAAGTGCCTTGCGCAGTGCTTTATCAAGCGCCTCAACAGGGCCGACGCTGTCAGACGCACTGAAACGCTTCTCCCCTTTGACTTCAATATGGATCGTTGCTTCCGCCCATGCCGCGCCGCTTGCTTTTTTCTCGGTATGAACGCGAAAACCCTCAAGGGTGAAAAAAGGTTTATACTTCTTTAAATGCTTCTTCATGAACAGTTCAAAAGAAGCGTCCGCACCTTCGAATTGATAGCCTTCAAGTTCTTTTTTCTGAAGTGCCTGCAACAGCTCTTTGGCTTCGGGCGATTTCTTATCGATCTTAACCGCTAATTCCTGCGCTTTTTGGATAAGCGGCATTTTCCCTGCAAGCTCAGAGGTGATGAACCGACGGTGATTGCCAAAGACAGCAGGATCCAGATGCTCATACGCCTTGGAATTCTTTAAGATCGCGTCGATATGAACACCCGCTTTATGAGCAAAAGCCGAATGCCCTGTGAAAGGATGAAAATCCGGTATCGGTAAATTCGCGACCTCAGCGATGAAATACGCCGTATCTTTCAGGTCCTTTAATTTATTCTTAGGAAGTGTCTGATAATCAAGTTTTGACGACAACACGCCGATGATGGTCGAAAGATCCGCATTCCCGCAACGCTCACCAAAACCATTGAACGTCCCCTGCACCTGCAGGCAACCAGCCTCAACAGCGGCTAGTGAATTGGCAACCCCAAGCCCACAATCATTATGTGCATGGATACCGAGCTGAGCCGTAACATGCGACTTGATCTCATCGATGATGCCGGCGATCTCCTCGGGCAAACTTCCGCCATTAGTATCACATAGCACGATCGTATCAGCCCCCGCCTTCTGTGCCGCAAGGATCGTTTTTAATGCATATGCTGGATTGTTTTTATATCCGTCAAAGAAATGCTCGGCATCATAAACAACCTCACGTTTCTTTTTCTTCAAAAAAGAAACAGAATCACGGATGATCTCAAGATTATCCTCGAGAGTGGTCTTTAAGACATCGATGACATGCATGTCCCATGTCTTTCCAAAAATACAAACAACAGGCGTCTTCGCATCGATAAGTTCTTTATAATTAGGATCATCTTCAGCCTTGATCCCCTTGCGCCGCGTTGATGAGAACGCCGAAAGTTTGGCAGATTTTAAGGGCTCTTTTTGCATCAAAGCAAAGAATTCTTTATCCTTAGGGTTAGATCCCGGCCAGCCGCCCTCGACATAATGAACACCAGCCTCATCAAGCCTGCGGGCGATCTTTACTTTATCCAACACAGTAAAAGAAATACCCTCTGCTTGAGATCCGTCGCGCAATGTTGTGTCGTAGATGAAGACCTTATTCACTTATTTTCCTTTTTCAAGGCTGAATGCTTTGTGTAATGTTTGAACTGCTGTATCAACTTTATCCAGCGTGATGATACATGAAATGCTGATCTCGGAGGTGGCGATCATATCAATGTTGATCTTGGCACCTGCGAGGACTTCGAACATTTTTGCTGCGATCCCTTGATGGGAACGCATCCCTGACCCAACAATAGAGACACGCGCGATATCTTTTGAATGAAGAACATCTGTCGCGCCTAATTTCTTCGCGACTTCTTCCGTCGCCTTAAGAGCCTTAACAATATCCGACTTCGGGACCGTAAAAGAAACGTCCGTCTTTTTAGTATGACTCACATTCTGAACGATCACATCAACGCTGACCCCAGCCTTGGCGATCGCATTAAAGATCTGGGCAGACACACCCGGCTGGTCAGGAACAGCACAGATCGTGATCTTGGCTTCATTCTTATTGGATGTGACACCGGTAACAGCGACTTCTTCGAGATGTTTGACAGACTTGACGATCATGGTTCCTTCCTCCTTGGCATAACTGGACCGCACGTGAAGCGGTATATTATATCTTTTAGCAACTTCGATCGAACGGGCCTGCATGACCTGCGCGCCGAGAGATGCCATTTCGAGCATTTCATCAAAAGTGATCGCGCTGAGTTTACGGGCCTCAGGGACTTTGCGCGGATCCGTTGTAAAAATACCTGTGACATCCGTATAGATCTCACATACATCTGCCTTGACTGCTTTGGCGAGCGCGACCGCTGAAAGGTCTGAACCGCCGCGACCAAGTGTCGTGATCTCACCCTCTGCTGTTACCCCCTGAAAACCCGCGACAATAACAACCTTGCCTTCTTTAAAAGCCTTCTTGATCCTTTTACCGTCGATCCCTTCAACACGGGCCTTACCGTGTTCCTTGTTGGTCAGGAAACCCGCCTGGAATCCGGTAAGAGCGACGGATTCACAACCGTGCTCACGCACCGCCATGGCCAAGAGCGAAGCGCTGATCTGCTCGCCACACGCCAAAAGAAGATCCATTTCACGGTCAGTAGGGTCTTTGGTGATCTTAGCAGCGAGCTCGATAAGATCATCCGTCGTATCCGCCATCGCAGAGACAACGACCGCCACATCTGTATTCTTATTCTTGTAGGAACAGATACGCTCGGCGACCGCCTTAATGCGGTCTGCATCTTTAACAGATGATCCGCCATACTTTTGAACAACGATCCTTTTTTTCATACACTTCTTAAACTCACCTTCACATCAATTAACGTTATTGTTGCATAAATCTATTGATCATATCGACGCCGCTCTGAAAATGGACGCCGACCGTGGCCGCAGAAAATTCATTGTAGCTATCCAACCCATTATGTTCAATACCTTTTCCGCACATTGCAAAGGGCACGGGCGCGGCGGTATGGGTCCGTTTTGAGACCGGTGTCGCATGGTCGGGTGTGATGAGCACTCTCGTATCAGGATGCTTATTGCAATAAGCCAGAACTGTTCCGACGACATATTTATCAAACTTTTCAATACAATCGACTTTAGCTTTAATGTCCCCGTTATGTCCGGCTTCATCTGTCGATTCAACATGAATGTAGACAAAATCATGCTTCTTTAATGACTCAAGACCATATTCCGCTTTTCCTTGATAATTCGTATCGTAATAACCATTAGCACCCGGCACATTGATAATATCCAGTCCTACAACACGACCAATACCATTAACAAGGTCCACCGCTGAAATGATAGAGCCAGTAGCATGATAACGTTCTTTGAATGTCTCCAGACGAGGCCTTGAACCCTGCCCCCAGAACCAGAGGCTATTGGCCAGCGGTTCTTTCAATTCCATACGGAACTGATTGACCGGATGTTTTGCCAAGAGCGACTTGGCTCTTTCCATATAAGATAACAGGAACTTAGCCATAGGGCCGTTCGGTAAATAAGCGGCCAATTTCTGCCCCATGATATCATGCGGTGGCGTACATTTTGTATCAAGGAAGTCCTGAGCCTTCTTTGTTTTAACAACGGCAATATGCCGGTAACTTTTTCCTGTGTAAAACTTGATATGTTCATCGGAAAGCTCTTTGGAGACCGTCGCCATGATGTCGGTGGCTTCCTCGATCGAGATATGCCCGGCACTGTAATCGATCATCCTGTCTTCTGTGATGGTCACAAGATTACAACGAAAAGCCAGTTCATCATCCTTAAGCAAAATGCCTAGATTTGCCGCTTCGAGAGGCGCTCTTCCTGAAAATCCTTGGGTTGCATCATACCCCATGACCGAAAGATTCCCCACATCAGACCCAGGGGCCATCCCCGGTGGAATGATACGCACCAGGCCGCTTAAACCTTTCTTTGCGATCAGATCCATATTCGGCGTTCGTGCGGCTTCAAGAGGCGTCTTACCGCCGAGCTCTGCTAAAGGCTCATCTGCCACACCGTCTGGAACAAGAATGATATATTTCATAGGCCCTTAAAACAATCCTTAACAAGCATAGCGACTAACGCTTTCTTTGAACTCACAAGGTTGGTTGTTGAACGATCACTTTTCATAATATAGGCCTGATATCCTTTTGCATCAGACTTATTGACCACGACCATATTGCAATCAGCCTTATCAAAAAGAGATGCGACTTTAGGCATGATCTCGGCTTTTTTAATAGAAGGTTCGAATTTAAAACCAACAAGCAGCGTCTTTGGTTGTTTGTTTCTGATCGTTAGAACCAGTTTCTTCGCCGGAACAAGCTCAAGCATTAGCTCTTTACCTGATCCCAATTTTCCTTTAAAAGAGTTTTTTAAGATAAAGTCCGAGACCGCGGCCGCATGAATAACAACATCGTAGCGTCGATCTAATTCCTCTTTAAGCAGAACATCAAGTTCTGAATATGTATAAAACTTACGCAAACGCGATGGCTTGACCGGAACAGTCGTCGTGACCGCACCTTCAAGAAGCGTGACGCGCGCTCCTGTCTTAAGGAAAGCATTTGCGATCAGCCGTCCCATCTCGCCTGTCGAACGGTTGGTGATCACCCGCATATTATCAATAGGAACACTGGTAGGCCCGCTCGTAACAAGAACGTTGAGCGGTTTCTTAGAGGCCGATCTCATTAAGGATCGCATGGATATCCGCTTTCACAATGACTGGTTCTTTAACACAATGCATGGCGTTTTTGGGGTCTTTAAGGCCATGGCCGGTGAGCGTACAAACAACCGTCTCGCCTTGATAAGGTTTGAAGAAACCCTTACCAGCAAGTTTCAGGATGCCAGCCACCGACGCAGCAGATGCGGGCTCACAAAAGACACCGTCGCCGCCAGCCAGCATCTGATAAGCCGCAATGATCTCATCGTCCGTGACCATATCAATAAGCCCGCCCGACGCGTCACGCGCTTCGACCGCGCTCTTCCAGCTGGCAGGATTCCCGATACGGATCGCTGTTGCTAATGTTTCAGGGTTCTCAATGATCTTGTCATACACAATAGGAGCAGACCCTGCCGCCTGGAACCCAAGCATTTTAGGAAGGCTTTTGGACTTGCCGACAGTTTTGTATTCTTTATAACCTTTCCAATAGGCGGTGATATTCCCCGCGTTCCCGACAGGGATCGCATGAAAGAACGGCGCATCCCCAAGATCGTCCACGATCTCGAACGCTGCTGTTTTCTGCCCCTCGATACGAAACGGATTAATGGAATTCACCAGCTCGATCGGATGCTTAGCAGTCACTTCCTTAACAAGGTTCAACGCATCATCAAAATTCCCGTCGATCGCGATGACCTGCGCGTTATGGATCATGGCCTGCGCGAGTTTACCCATCGCGATATTGCCATTAGGAATGAGCACGCAGCACTTCATGCCCGCGCGCACTGCGTAGGCTGCAGCAGAGGCTGATGTATTACCGGTTGAAGCGCACATGACAACCTTTGCGCCTTTTTCAGCGGCCTTGGAGATCGCCATCGTCATCCCGCGGTCCTTGAACGAACCCGTCGGGTTCAAACCTTCATATTTCAAATAAACCTTAAGCCCCGTCTGTTTGGAGGCCGTGTTTGAATAAATAAGCGGCGTATTGCCTTCACATAATGAAATGACCGGCGTCTTGTCGCTGACAGGAAGATACTGACGGTAGCGGTGAATAAGCCCCTGATACATTACCGACGCTCCATTCGAATGGCCACAGGCTTTGCCTTGACCTCTTTCATCTTGCCGATCTCCTCGAGCGCTTCGCGCACCGAGATCTCTTTGGCTTCATGTGTGAGCATCACCAGCGGCACCGCCGAATTCTTGCGGACCTCTTTTTGAGTGACCGATGCAATACTGATACCGTGGGCTCCGAGGATCCCTGTGATCTTTGAAAGCACACCCGGACGATCGATCACCGTAAGACGGATATAGAACTCGGTCTCGATCGTGTCGATCGGCTTGATATTTGTTTTTTCAAACTCATCAGGATTATTCCCGATCCAGGTCTGATCCCCTTGACGGTTGTCCACTGCACAGTTGATAAGATCGCTCAGCACACCTGATGCCGCGGCCATCTGCCCCGCACCCTGTCCGACGAGAAGAACATCACCCAACGGATCCGCCTCAAGTAAGACCGCATTATAAACATCATTGACTGACGCCAAAGGATGTGTTTTTGAAATTAAAGTCGGATGGACCCTGACCTCGATATCCTTGCCGTGTTTCTTGGCAATAGCAAGGAGCTTGATCGTAAGACCCATCTCATCGGCATATGCCAGATCCTCGGCGGAAATATGAGTGATCCCCTCGGTATGGATATCCTGTTTTACATTCACGAACTTGCCCATGGCAAGCATCACGAGCACGCCAAGCTTGTGGGCGGAATCCATGCCATTGATATCCAACGTTGGATCGCTCTCGGCATAACCTTTTTGTTGAGCCAATTTCACAGCCTCATCAAAAGAGATCCTGTTGCGTGACATCTGGGTCAGAATATAATTACAGGTACCGTTCACAATACCATAAACACCCTTGTATTGATTGCCTGCAATGCCTTCCGTAATGGTCTTGATCACAGGAACACCGGCGAGAACTGCGGTCTCGAAGTAAAGACTGCGCTTGTTCTCATGCGCTACCTGAAAAAGTTCACGGCCAAAATTCGAAATAACAGCCTTGTTCGCCGTGACCGCGTGTTTGCCGTTCTCAAGCGCTCCTTTAAGGATCTCGAAAGCAGGATGAAGCCCGCCGATCAGCTCAACAACAACGTCGATCTGGGGATCATTGATAATATCCTTATAATCCCTGGTCGTATTTACTTTACCGAGCGCTTTAAGGAATTGAGGATCAAGTTTGAGATCGCACACTGTCTTTAATTCGAATTCAACGCCGAATTTGCTTTTGATAAAAGAACTGCGTGACCTGATAAGTTTGGCAACGCCAGCCCCGACAGTGCCGAGGCCGATGAGGCCGATAGTGATTTTTTTCATGGGATCTACCTTAATGTGTATTGTATTTCTCGATCTTTTCGAGGACATCCAATGCGCGGGCGCTCAAGTCGTGGAATTTAACATGATTCTGAAAGATCATCCCCTTGATCACTTCTTTCGTGCCGAGGACATTTCCTTCAAAATAGATGGATTCGGCCAAATATGGCGTACGCATCTCGATCGCCACATTTGTTCCGACCGTAAACGGGATCGATGAATTAAAACATACCCCACCACGGCTGATATTCTCGACCTGGGATACCTGAATATTCACAGACGGATTGGCTTTGTCAGAAAAACGGATAATATAATTCTTCTTTATCCGTGCATACTGACGGCGTTCAGACTGATCTGCGTTCCCTGCTCCAACTGCTGGTCCGGTCATGTGAACACCTTTAGTTAGGAACCCCTTAAAACCAAGAGCCCGTGTAGAGCATCCTGGCTTTAAGGGATAAATTGGTCGGAGCGGTGAGATTTGAACCCACGACCTCTTGAACCCCATTCAAGTGCGCTAGCCAGCT
>DYQZ01000044.1 GCA_020719005.1 Candidatus Omnitrophus sp. | reverse complement strand
GATCGCGTTCGGCTCTTCGCTTGATCAGATCGGCCCTTTGACCAAAGACGTTACGGATGCTGCCATGCTGTTAAATATTATTTCGGGTTTTGACCAGAGGGACTCAACCTCGGTGAATATCAAAGTGCCGGATCATACCAAGGTGCTCGGACGTGATGTCAAAGGTTTGCGGATCGGCATTCCTAAAGAATATTTTATTGATGGTATCCAGCCTGAAGTCGTCGCCGCGGTCAAAGAAGCGATCACAGTCTTGAAGGAACAAGGCGCTGTGATCAAGGATATTTCTTTGCCGCATACTAAATATGCGGTCGCGACGTATTATATTGTCGCTACTGCCGAGGCCAGTTCCAATCTTGCGCGTTTTGATGGCGTTGAGTACGGGTTGCGCGCGTTGCCTTCAAAACAACGCAAGGCGTCTATCGTTGATATGTATGAAGAGACACGGGCGCGTGGTTTTTCTGATGAGGCCAAGCGCCGTATCATGCTCGGCACGTATGTTCTTTCTGCCGGTTATTATGATGCGTATTATTTAAAAGCCCAAAAAGTACGCACGCTCATTAAGCAGGATTTTGATAAAGCATTTGAAGATTGTGATGCGATCCTCTCGCCGACAGCGCCGACAACAGCTTTTAAGATAGGGGAGAAGTTGAACGATCCTTTATCCATGTATCTTTCGGATATTTTCACGATCCCCGCGAATTTGGCAGGTATCCCGGCCATATCCATCCCGTGCGGTTTTGATAATAATAAACTTCCGATAGGCCTTCAGATCATGGCACGACCTTTCGAGGAGGAAATGCTTTTACGTATCGCTTTTAGTTATGAACAAAGAACGCCCTGGCACAAGGAAAGGGCTAAGATATAGTTATGGAATTTGAAACAGTCATAGGACTTGAAGTCCATCTTCAGCTTAATACCAGGACAAAGATATTCTGCGGTTGTCAGAATTTCTTTGGCAGTCAGCCTAATAGTAATGTGTGCCCTGTGTGTTTGGGGTTACCCGGTTCTTTGCCGGTCCTTAATCGTAAGGTCCTGGATCATGCCATGCGTATCGGGCTTGCTTTGAATTGTGAGATCAACACTTTCGTAAAGTTTGACCGGAAGAATTATTATTATCCTGACCTTCCAAAAGGATATCAGATCTCCCAGTATGATTTCCCGATCGCGAAGAACGGGTTTGTCATGATCAAGATGCCCGACGGGGAGAAGCGTATCGGCGTCACCAGGGCGCATATGGAAGAGGATGCGGGCAAACTTATTCATGAAGATGCGCTTGGCGCGACACTTGTTGATTATAACCGCACAGGAACTCCGCTGGTCGAGATCGTATCAGAACCGGATATGCGTTCGCCCCAGGAAGCGTATGATTATTTAACCGCGCTGAAACTGACCCTTTCTTATCTTGGGGTGTCTGATTGTGATATGGAAAAGGGAAGTTTACGTTGTGATGCGAATGTTTCGATCCGTCCTAAAGGGCAGGAGAAGCTTGGAACAAAAGCAGAACTGAAGAACATGAATTCTTTCAGCGCGGTCAAGCGCGGGCTTGAATATGAGGTCACCCGTCAAACGCGCATTGTTCTCTCCGGCGGTAAGATCGTTCAGGAAACGCTTTTGTGGAATGAAGCAAAAGGCGTGACCGTTCCGATGCGCAGTAAAGAGCAGGCGCATGACTATCGCTATTTTCCGGAACCTGACCTTGTTCCTTTTACGTTAGCACAGCGTGAGATCGATGAGGCGCGGCAGGCGTTACCGGAACTGCCGTATCAGAAGCGTATCCGTCTGATGAGTGAGTATAAAATATCTGAATACGATGCTACTATCATTGTTCAGGACAAGGCTTTCGCGGACTTCTTTGAAGCAACAGCCCGTCTTTATCCGGATATCAAGAAAGTATGCAACTGGATGAATGTTCAGGTCACTTCAGAATTGAACAACAGGAAGTGTTCTATTACAGATCTGAAATTGACGCCTCAGCATGTGGCGGACCTGATCAAGAAAGTCGAAGAGGGAGTTGTCAGTAATGTGGTTTCGAAAGACATCCTCCTTGAAGTGCTGACTACAGGAAAAGATGTTTCAAGGATCATTGAGGAAAAAGGATTGGCGCAGGTTGCGGATGATTCAGCGCTGGAGGCTGTTATTGACAGCTTGATCGCCGAGAACCCAGCGATCGTTGAGCAGATCAAGAATGGAAAATCAAGCGCCGCCGGATTTTTTGTCGGCCAGGCGGTCAAAAGAATGCAGGGAAAAGCAAATCCTAAGAAGATCACGGAAATACTTAACAGGAGATTCGGGCATGTTTAAGAAGATATTGGCGCTTGTTTTGGTCATGACCGGTGTTATCTGGTTCGCTACTTTTGCGGTATCGCGTGCTGAAAAAGCGCCGGCTAAGAATATAGCAGCTGAAACGATCCCGGTTGAGGTTAAGGAAGAAGCTGTTCCTGAAAAGGTGGTCAATGAAAGGGACAATGATCTCTATGCTCAAGTTGAGCTTTTTAGTTATGCGTTGACGACCGTTCAATCAGAATATGTTGAACAAAAAACACCTAAAGATATTATTTACGGCGCATTGACCGGGATGTTAGGCTCCCTCGATCCTCACAGCCAGTTCTTAACGCCGGAAGATTTTAAGGAATTAAAGACGGAGACCAAGGGGAAGTTCGGCGGTCTTGGCATTGAGATATCTATTCGCGACAGCCTGCTCACCGTCGTGACCCCTATTGAGGACACGCCTGCCTGGAAAGTCGGTCTTAAGCCCAAGGATCGCATTGTTAAGATCGAGAAAGATCTGACACGCGATATGACATTGAATCAGGCGGTCAAGAAGCTTCGCGGAGAGCCCGGTACTAAAGTCCATATCACAGTGTTGCGTGAGTCAGAAGGCAAGGTCTTGGAGTTTGATATTACGCGTGAGGTCATTCGTGTTCAGGATGTGAAAGAGCCCCACATTATTGAGGACAATATTGCGTATGTGCGCTTAGTTGAGTTTCGTGAGAATTCAGCTAAACAGATCTATGCTGAATTAAAGAAATTGAAAGAGGCGGGAGCTACGGCACTCATTTTTGACTTGCGCAATAATCCGGGTGGCTTGTTGAACATTGCGATCGACATCAGTGAGATGTTCTTGGCTAAAGGGAAAGTGATCGTTTCAACAAAAGGACGGCATCCGACCCAAGATACTGTCAGCATTTCAGAGAACGCCAAAGACGAGTTCTCCGATTGGCCGATCGTGGTCCTCATCAATGAAGGAAGTGCTTCAGGAAGTGAGATCGTCGCCGGTGCGTTAAAAGACAACAAACGTGCGGTGACATTAGGTAATAAGTCTTTTGGTAAAGGTTCTGTTCAGTCTGTGATCCCGATGCCTGACGGATCGGGTTTGCGATTGACGACCAGCAAATATTTTACACCTTCAGGTGTGTGTATCCACGACATCGGGATCACCCCTGATATTGTGATCGAACGTGCGAAAGTCAGTCCAGAAGAGGAAGAGTATCTTTCGGATGATGAAGATGAGCCGACGCCTCACAAAAAGAACGGGAAGAAAAACCAGGAAGCGAAAAAGCTTTTTGATGAGATGGCATTGAAGGATATCAAAGATCCTAATGAGATCGAGAAGCGCAAAAAAGAGGACGCGTTAAAGATGCGTATGGATAAGGACAATCAGGTCCAAAGTGCCATCAGTGTCATTAAAGGTATTCGTGTTTATAAGAAACTTCAGTCGGACGTAGTTGAAAATGGCACAGCAAAATAATAAGTCTCCATTTGTTTTTATCCTGGTCTGGGTCGTGTTGGCCTTTGTGTGTATCCAGGGGTATTTCTTTATTCAGAAAGGCAAAGAACATCCAGTTCCGCCAAAAGTCATGGATGGGAAAAAGCCTGTTCAGCCTCCGATAAAGATAATAAAGCCAAAACTTTTGCCAGATGAAAAAGGGTCGGGGAAACTGACGATCGTTATTGATGACTGGGGCTACAACAAGACGCATTGCAAGAATCTCCAGGCGATCAAGGCTCCGCTGGGTGTTGCTATTTTGCCAGAACTCCCGTATTCATCGGATATACTTCGTTGTTCGATCTCGGCGGGTAAGGAGCCCATGCTTCATTTGCCTCTTGAACCTCGGACGAATCGTGATAAGTATCCTGGAGGATATATCATCACAACAGAAATGTCCCAGAAGGAAGCAAAAAAGATATTCCTCAAGATGTTAGGTGAGTTCCAGGGGATAGTTGGGGTGAACAATCATATGGGGTCAAAAGCCACCGATGACCTTACACTGATGACAACGATCTTAAGCGAGGTCAAACGACGTGGTTTATTTTTTGTTGATAGTGTGACGTCCGAAGAGTCAGTTTGTGGACAGGCGGCGGCAGCGCTTAAAATGCGCATCGGGCGTAGGGATGTTTTTCTTGATAACCGCAATGAACGTCTTGCGATCGAGAAGCAGTTCGCTGTGGCAGCACGGATCGCCAAGAAAGAAGGCCATGCGTTAGTTATCGGGCATGACAGGGCATTGACGTTGCAGATCATCAAGGAGCAGACGGAGAAGATGTCGGCACAAGGATATGAATTCATCACCGTAAAGGATTACATCAAAGCGTATGATTATTCTCGGAATTGAAACATCGTGTGATGAGACATCAGCTGCGCTTGTGCATGACGGCAAGATCGTTCTCTCAAATGTTGTTGCCACCAGCCTTCAAGAACATCAGAAATTTGGCGGAGTGATCCCTGAGATCGCTTCTCGTCGTCAGTTGGAATATATTAATATTGTGACAGCGCAGGCGTTAAAGACCGCTGGTATGACATTCAAGGATATTGATGCGGTTGCGGTCACGCGTGAGCCAGGGCTCATGGGGTCTCTCTTGGTCGGCATTTCTTTTGCCAACTCGTTGAGTTATGCATTGCAAAAACCTTTTATTAAAGTGAATCATATCCAGGCGCATATTTATGCCAATTACCTATTGGATGTAAAAGACGCCTCGCGTATCGATACTTTATGGGAAGATCTTCAACTCCCGGCGATCGGTTTGGTTGTCTCCGGCGGGCATTCCAGTCTTTTTTATATCAAAGATTTCCTTAATTACCGTCTGATCGGCCAAACACGGGATGATGCGCCGGGAGAGGCTTATGACAAGGTTGCACGTATTTTAGGCCTTGGTTATCCCGGAGGTCCTGTGATCGACCGTCTTGCTCGTGGCGTATCGGATAACAAGATCGTTTTTCCATCTGCCGCGATGAGCGGTACACATGACTTTAGTTTTAGCGGACTTAAGACAGCCGTGCTTTACTATATTCAGAAATATCAGCGGACACCGGATTTCTCGGTCGATCATGTGGCAGCAGCCTTCCAGGATAGTGTTGTCAGGGTCCTTGTTGAGAAAAGCATTAAGGCATGCCATGCGCGTAAAGTAAAGACCCTCCTTATTGGCGGCGGTGTTGCAGCGAATTCGGCATTACGGGATACGCTGAAAGCCCGGGGGGCCGAGGAAGGTATTCGTGTTAATTTTCCTGCCATGCCGCTATGTATGGATAATGCGGCCATGATCGCGGGTTTAGGGTATCATCTGGTATCTAAACCGGCACTGGCACGCGTGTAAGTCTTTGCCAGAGGGTGTTGACGGATGGCTTCCGTTTTGTTATAAGGGAATAAGGAAATCCATTCTATAAAGGAAAATGTTATGGCTTTTGGAGATAAAAGAATAGTTAAGCCTGCTGAGGCATCGACGGCCAGAGGTATTGAGATCAATGCTGAAATGCACGGCAGCCTTTCGTTCAAAGACCCTGTTGATCTAAAGATCAATGGCATCTTCTCAGGAAGCCTGGATATTAAAGGGACGCTTAATGTCGGCGGGCGTGCCAAGGTAGAGGCAGATATCAATGGGGATAATGTCATTATCGCGGGCTATGTTAAGGGTGCTGTGCGTGTGACAAAATTATTGACCCTGATGCCGACTGCAGTTTTGGAAGGTGATATTTACACACCAAAATTGAATATTGTCGAGGGCGCTGTATTCCAGGGGACATGCCATATGTCTGTTGCTGAAGTGAACGACTGGTTGAATATTAAAGAATTGGCTGGCTATCTTGAACTTGATGAAGAAGTGATCATTGATCTTGTCCGCAATAACAAGATCCCGTGCGTGCGAGAAGGGGATATCTTAAAATTTGAACGTGCCCAGATCGATCAATGGACCACATCAGTGATGGTGAAATGACACATAACAGCACCTATGTTACAGTGCGTGAGGCGTCCCAGATGCTTGGCATCTCGGAGGGGAAGATCATGTCCATGGTCGATGAGCGCAAGCTGATGGCTTATCGTATCGCCGATCAATATTTAAGATTAAAGCGCGTGGATGTCGAACAATTGAAGAGTTCGGGCAATGTTATTTCTGAGAATGTTAAATTCCCCTATACGCCGCAAGAGCGTCTCAAGGATTTCTTCTTATATAACGATTTTTATATTGCATCTGCTGTTGTGATCGCTGTTCTTCTTGCGATCGTTTTCTTATCCCGTTAATGCTGGATCTTGTTAACATCGGATGAATTTTACTTGAATTCTTCCAGTCTTTGCCTTACAATTCCCGAACATTTCTGGCGAGGTAGCTCAGTTGGTTCAGAGCATACGGTTCATACCCGTACGGTCGAGAGTTCGAGTCTCTCCTTCGCCATTATTTCTTTCATCTACAAAAAAACCTTCTTCCCGAATGGGAGAAGGTTTTTTTGTTAATTAGGAAAAAGAAATAATGCACCCGAAAGGATTCTTTCGGGTGCGTCGACCTCGAGTCTTCACCAGCCCCCCAAGGGGGCGCAGTGAAGCGTCGGGTAAATCTGAGCGTCTTCGTAGCTCGAATGGGAAGAGGTTTTTTTGTTAATTAAGAAGAAAAAATGGTGCACCCCCAAAAGATTTTTTGGGGGTGCGTCCACCTTGAATGCTTCACCAGCCCCCCAAAAAAAGGGGGGGCGAAGTGAAGCCGCCGGTCAATCTATAAATTTGATTGGCGAGACGCGTTATAATTTCTTTTCTCTTTAATCTAAAATCCTTATATAATCCTAAATATAATTTATCAAATCAATCACCCCAAGAGGGCTTCTATGAAATGGTTCGTATTAAGTATCCTGATTTTGTTCTCTTGTCCTTCATCGTCGATGGCCGAATTAAATCCCTTATTACAATCTTCCGCTAATTATCAAAAAGTTACGGTAGCTAAAGTCCTAACACCTGACACGATCGAGTTAGAAAGTGGCGAGAGGGTCCAACTATTGGGGTTATTAGGCCCGCGCGCACCTAAAGCCCAATATGAAGAACGCGATGAACACGGCTTTATTATTCCCAAAGACGTAGATCCTGCGACCCTGGCAGAAGAGGATGCTTTCAAACAGGTCCGTACTCTTCTTGAGGGAAAGAAAGTTCGTCTGGAGTTTGATTCACAGCGCCGCAATGAAGATAATGTGCTCCAAGCGTATGTATTTCTTATGGACGGCTCACTTGTGAATGCTGAGATCCTTCGTCAGGGAGCTGCTAATTTACGTATTACGCCCCCTAATGTGAAATATGCAGATCAATTAAGAAGTGCCTATCAAGAAGCCCGTCGTGAAATGCGGGGCATGCAGGGGCAGTGGTGAGAGAGCATCCTTCAGTAAAGAAGGCGCGGGCCTTCATGCAGGCTGAGACTTTCTTCTCCAAAGGCGATGTTGTTCTTGTCGGAGTTTCGGGGGGCGCTGATTCAATGGCCATGCTGTTGTTGTTGTTGGATCTCAGGCATATTCTAGGTATTAATCTGATCGTTGCGCATTATGACCATGCGTTCCGTGCGTCTTCTGCCCGCGATGCCTTGTTTGTTAAAAAGATCGCCGAGCGTCTTGGTCTTCCTTGTGTGATCAAAGAACGGACCGGACGTTCTCCAAAGGGATCGCTCGAAGAATATGCCAGGAAAATGCGTTATGCTTTCTTTCTGGATACAGCTCGAAAGACAAAAGCAGACGCCTTGGCATTGGCGCATACTCAAGATGATCTTGCAGAAACTGTATTCATGCGTATCCTGCGTGGCACAGGGGTCGATGGATTGCGTGCCATTCTTCCGCAAAGAAATATCAATGGTCTTAATGTGGTGCGCCCGATACTTGCATTGACGCGTAAAGATGTTGAATCTTTCTTAAATTCAAGAAAGCAGCGGTTCCTTACAGATCCAACGAATATGTCGGATGATTTCTTGAGGAACGTTATCCGTCGTAAGATATTCCCTTTTATTCAGAAGGAAGGCGGACAGGATATCAAGCCTTCTCTGGTGCGTCTGGCTGAGACAGCGACGGTTGATTATGATCTTATTGAAAAGTCTGCGGAAGGCGTATGTCAGGGGCGCACTCTCAAAGGAGAGTTTGGTGGTATTAAAACAACGGGCTGGGAGTTGTTACACCTATCGACCCGTCGTGCACTTATAAGGTCCATGGCCCTGAAGGCTAAAAATGATTTTAAACCGCCATCTTTATCACATGTCGATAAGATCGACCGAATGATCATGGCAGGACGGTCTTTCGTGTATGGATTGCCGGGCAAAATGACGGTAGTATTCAAGCAGGAGAAGCTTCTTTTTTATAAGAATTAAACAATCTTCATCTTGAGATAAAGCAAGAAAATCGTTAAAATAACTATCCATGTTCCGCACAAGTATACTCACTACATTTCTTTTTAGTTGTTCTCTCGTTGGGGCGTCGGTGCTCTATGCACAAATGCCCTTAGATGGCTTGTCTAAAGAGTATGCCCAAGAGGGGCAGATGAAGGCAGAGAACGTTTTTAGCGATGACAGATCAGATGGTCCTTTCCGTGAATATTATCCTGATGGAAAATTATTAAGTGTCGGCTCTTATAAAGATGGGCGCCTTGAAGGTCCTTATAAATCGTATTACCCCAATGGCGATCTTTTTCTTGAGAAACGTTATGTGAACGGGCTTCAGCATGGGCTTAATAAGGAATATTTCCAGAATGGGATATTGAAAAGCGCCGAGAATTATCAGTATGACGCGCTCGACGGTGAGTGTAAGTATTTCTATGAGAGCGGGCTTCCGAAATATGCACTTGTCTTTTCTCAGGGGCAGCTGAGTGGCGAGAGCCGTGAATACAATGAGCAAGGGGTGCTGACAAGCGCTGTACAATACCGCAACAATGAATTGAATGGTGATGCCCGTGAATTCACGGACCTGGGCGTGTTATATGCGGTGTGGCGATATACTAATGGCCTGAAAGACGGGGTATCGCGGACGTATTATCATAATGGGAAACAAGAGTGGGTATTGACCTTCAAGGAAGGCGAGATCAATGGCTTAGGAAAAAGATTTTCGAAGAATGGCGTTCTGCTTCTTGAGGCAGAGTATAAAAATAATCAGTACCATGGCGTTGTTAGAGAATTTCATTCTTCCGGCGCATTAAAAAGTGATTGCAACTATAAAGAAGCGGTGAAAGAGGGTGTTTGTAAAGAATATCATCCTAATGGCCAGCTGTGGCTGGAATGGAATTATCTCGCAGGTATCAAACAGGGGCGCGCACGTGAATACAAAGAGAACGGAACGCTTTGGATGGAAGTTTCTTATGAAAAGGGAAAACAAAGCGGGCAGATGCGGGAATTCTATCCTAATGGGAAGATCAAGAAAGAATGGATCATTTTAGCCGGGGTTCAGGAGGGAGCCAGCCGTTCTTTTTATGAGACGGGTGAGCTTATGAGCGAAGAGAATTATGTGAACGGTAAGATGGACGGAGATGTCAGGCTTTACGATCAAAAAGGGGATATTGTTTTTATAGATACTTACGCGTCGGGTAGGAAAATGAAACGCAAAGCCTTTGATGCACGCGGCAAGATCGATTTCGAACAAAATTATTGAGAATTGAAAGGTGTAAAAAGTATGGCAGATCAAGTCCCACCCAAGAAGACTCTTCGTTTTCCGAAGATGAAGAATAAAAAGAATGGCCCTGGGAACGAGCCGAATGGCAGTAATGCGTGGGTCTTTTGGGCAGTCCTTTTTGTTATTTTCCTGATCATTGCAAATCCGTCGGGAAGTCTTAATGCTAAACCAGCCCAGAAATTGTCTTATGGTGAATTCTTTGCCCTGGTCAAAGAGAATCCTGATACAGGAAAGATCAAGAAACTGACGCTTAATGAAGGTGCGGAGAACACATTAAAAGGCACTTATAAGAGCGGCGGGGATTTTAAGGTTAATATTCCTCAGGACGATAAAGAACTGTTGGCCGTGATCAGGCAGAATGTTCCTGATTTTAATGTTCAGCCCGCGGAAACATTTTGGGTCCAATTCTTCTTCTCATTTGTTCCTGTATTCCTGATCATTTTCTTTATCTGGTTTGTTAGTCGTCGTGGCGCTGAGATGGGAAATAAGATATGGTCTTTTGGAAAAACAAAAGCGCGTGTCAGTGAAAAAGGTCAGAACAAGATCACCTTTGCTGATGTCGCTGGTGTGGATGAAGCCAAGGAAGAATTGCAGGAGATCATCGAATTCCTGAAAGAGCCGAAGAAGTTTGAACGTCTCGGCGGAAAGATACCCAAAGGCGTGCTTCTTGTTGGGCCACCCGGCACGGGAAAAACTTTATTGGCTAAGGCGGTTGCAGGTGAGGCGGATGTGCCTTTCTTTTCACTCAGCGGTTCTGATTTCGTTGAAATGTTCGTCGGTGTCGGTGCATCACGCGTTAGGGATCTTTTTGAACAGGCGCGTAAAGCCGCCCGGGCGTCTTCCGGTAAAGGCGGGATCATTTTTATTGATGAGATCGATGCGGTTGGCCGTCAGCGTTTTTCAGGCATTGGCGGCGGGAATGATGAGCGTGAGCAGACACTGAACGCTCTTCTGGTTGAAATGGACGGTTTTAGCGGTCCTAGCGGGCTTATTGTGATGGCTGCGACGAACAGACCGGATACGTTGGACCCTGCGCTACTTCGTCCGGGACGTTTTGACCGCCGCGTGGTGGTGGGCTTGCCTGATATCAACGGTCGTGAGGGGATCTTGAAGGTGCACTGCCGTAATATCAAGCTGGACGCGGATGTGGATTTAAGAAAAGTGGCTCAACAGACAGTCTATTTTTCCGGTGCGGATCTGGCGAATGTTTGCAATGAAGCCGCTCTTCTTGCGGCTCGTCGGAGTAAAGAAACGGTCATGATGGCTGAGATGCTGGCCGCGGTCGAACGTGTGACCATGGGGCCTGAGAAAAAGTCGCACACCACTTCGATCAAAGAAAAACAAATGACAGCACATCATGAAGCCGGGCACGCTCTCCTTAGCCTTATGCTTGATGAGGTAGATACATTCTCTAAAGTGTCGATCATTCCTCGTGGGATGGCCGGTGGTTATACATTAACACCACCGACGGAAGACAAACATTATTACACCAAGAAAGAGCTCTTTGGTCAGATGACCGTGCTTCTTGGCGGGCTCGTGGGTGAACAGGTTTTTATGAACGATACTACGACCGGTGTTTCAAATGACCTGGAGAAAGTAACGCATCTGGCCAGAAGCATGGTGTGTAGTTTCGGGATGAATGATGCCCTTGGCAAGCGCGCTTTCGGGAAAGGCGGGCATCCGTCATTCTTAGGACGTGATTTTCTTGAAGATAAAGATTATAGCGATGCCACGGGGACACATATTGATGAAGAGGTTAAGAAACTGGTTGATGCTGCATTGGAACGTGCACGGAAGATCATCACAGATCATCGTGATAAACTCGACGTGATCGCCAATCGTTTGCTTGAGAAAGAAGTGATCGATATTGAAGATGCGCGTCTGTTGTTGGGACTGCCTGCCAAAGTAATGCCGGACACCGGAGCGGCGAACGGATAAGAAATGCGTAAGATCCTGAGCTTGAATGCCAAAGATCATCGTCTTGTGTTGGGACATAAGACGTGTGTCATGGGCATTGTGAACGTTACTCCAGATTCGTTCAGCGGGGATGGGCACTTAAAAGGACGCCGTTACAAGGAGAACGCACTAAGAGCTGCTTTAAAACTGATCTGTGACGGCGCTGATATGCTTGATGTTGGCGGAGAGTCGACCCGTCCGGGAGCAGATAAAGTTTCAGTTCTTGAAGAGGCGGCGCGCGTTGTTCCAACGATCAAAGCGCTTAAGGCCAAAGTCAGCGTTCCGATATCAGTGGACAGTTATAAGCCTGATGTGATCCATGCTGCGCTTGATGCGGGGGCTGATATTATCAATGTGATCCAGGGGACGCCGATTAATACACGGATCATTTCACTCGCCCGTCGATATCAGGCGGCCCTGGTCTTGATGCATATGCGCGGCACCCCGCGTACCATGCAGCAGAAGACCAAGTATAAAGATCTTACGCGTGATGTTTACGCTGAAATACAGAAATCAGTTGAAAAATGCCTCGAACAAGGTATAACAAAAGATAGGATCATCGTCGACCCGGGTATCGGTTTCTCAAAGACGGCAGAACAAAATCTAGTGTTGCTCTGTGAGTTGTCTTTCTTTTCTCGTCTGGGATGTTCTATTCTGGTAGGCCCATCGAGAAAATCGTTTATCGGGAAAGTCCTTGGCCTTGATGTTGGGGAGCGTTCAATGGGGACAGCTGCTGCTGTTGCATTGTCCATTGCCCATGGCGCGCATATCGTAAGGGTCCATGATGTACGTGAGATGAAACAGGTCACGATGATGAGTGACGCCATACTAACAGCCTCTGGAAAATCATAATGAATATTTTTCTCTGGTCTACCCTCAAGCCTTTTATTGAGATCTTTGCATTATGGATCTTGTTCTATCATATCCTTGTTTTCTTTCAGGGAACGCGTGCGTTCCAGGTTTTGAAGGGTTTTATTTATCTTGTCCTTATCTTTTTGTTGTCGCAGCTTTTGGGTTTTGACACACTGAACTGGCTTTTGACAAAATTCTTTGCGATATCGATCTTGGCACTCGTTATTCTTTTCCAGCAGGAGATCCGTCAGGGGTTTGCCCGTCTGGGGCAGGGTCATTTCTTCAATCTTTTCTTGGAAGAATCTGATCTGATGGCGATCATTGATGATATGGTGGACGCTGTGTTCAGTCTTGCTGAGAAAAGGACCGGATGTATCATCGCTATTGAACGGCAGATGAAACTAAAGACATACACAGACAGTGGTATTGCGATCGACGGCATTCTTAGTTCGGAGATCATTCAGACGATATTTAAGCATGAGTCTCCCATTCACGACGGAGGTGTTGTGGTGCGCGGCCCCAGGATCGTGGCCGCGGCGTGCTTGTTCCCGTTATCAGAAAATCAGAATTTGAGTAAGATCATCGGTACACGTCATCGTGCGGCGTTGGGATTGACTGAACAGACGGATGCAATTACAGTCATGGTTTCAGAGGAAACGGGAGATGTGTCGGTGGCGTGTGACGGGAAGTTCATTCCTGTCATGGGAGCGGAACGTCTTAAGATGATCCTGAAGGACCTTTTGATCGTTCATGCTAATCAAGGTAAAAAGAAATGAAAAAGATCCTCACGCACAACATCACATTGAAGATCATTGCTCTCGGGCTTGCCGTGATCGTTTGGATCTACGTCAATGGCCAAATCCTGAAACAATAAGAGGCCTTATGCCGCTTTTGGGTGTTAATATCGACCAT
>DYQZ01000043.1 GCA_020719005.1 Candidatus Omnitrophus sp. | reverse complement strand
GTTCTGAGCGGATGCGCGTGGGAGAAAAGGTGCGGGTCAGTTTGATCGATCTTAACCCTCATGAGGGGCATATTGATCTCGCGCGGGTCAGGGATCAGAAGAGATAAGAAATAACCCAAGGCAGTCTGGGGTTGTTTTTTACTGTTTCTGAAAGGTTATGTTAAAATAATTTTCATGTCATTTCGCATCCGTCTTACTATAGCCATGATCCTTTCGATGTTGCTCATCGTTGTTTCGAGCAACATTGTTATCCAGCGTTTTCTCTTGAACGCCCAGCTCGAAGAATTGCGGGATAAATTAAAGATCGTGGCGCAGACCGCGGCTGTGGGTGTTGATCCCGTTGTTCTTAAGGCTATTCCTTTGAATAAAGAAGGCAGGAACTCTCCGGCGTATAAGTCGACCGCTGATCTTTTGTTGCGTGTCCGTGATAATAATCAAAAGATCCAGTATATTTATATTCTTACCAAGACCGACAAAGAAGGCCTTTGGCAGTTCATGGTCGACATTGAACCGAAGAATGTCAAAGATAAGCGGGCGGCGTCTCCCGGCGATAAATATAATGCGGCGCGTTTCTCGAAAATGCTTAAGGCCTGGGATGAGGCGTGTGCAGACAAGAATATTGAAGTGGATGAGTGGGGCCCGTCGTTATCGGGTTATGCACCGATCCGCGGCGCGGATGGGAAGACCATTGCGGTCTTGGGAGTGGATATATCTGCCAGTGATTATTATGCCACACGCCATACGGTCAACGTCCGAAGCCTCCTGGTGTTCTTTATCGGTGTTCTTCTTTCGCTTGTGGTGGGGGTCCTTATGTCGATCTATATTACGGCGCCTATCAATGCGCTCGTGGAGGGGACAAAGCGTGTCAGTCTGGGAGACCTTCAGCATAAAGTCGTTGTGAAGAGAAAAGATGAGATCGGGCAGCTGGCCACTTCTTTTAACAAGATGGCCGGAGATCTCGACAGCGCACGGGAACAGAATTCGAATTATTTCTATGGTGTCATCAAGGCATTGGTGCGTACGGTCGAGGCCAAGGATAAATATACCCGCGGGCATTCAGAGCGCGTGGCCGAGTATGCGGTAGGTATTGCGGCCAAGATGGGATTCTTGGGGCGTGATATTGATCTTATCCGTCAGACAGCTATTTTGCACGATATCGGGAAGATCGGGATACAGGACGATATTCTAAATAAGAGCGGCGCATTGACCGACGAGGAGCGTGCGACCATCAACCATCATCCTCAGATCGGCGAGGAGATCATTTTGCCTGTGGCGGCTTCCCCTCAAATGGCGGCGATCATTCGTGGTCATCATGAACGTTATGACGGCACAGGTTATCCGGATCATTTGAAGGCGGATAATATTAATATTTTCTCTCAGATCATTAGTGTGGCAGATGCTTATGACGCTATGACTTCTACACGTGCTTACCGCAAAGCCCGCAGTCGTGATGCAGCTCTTGTTGAGATCAAGAAAGGCCACGGCACACAATTCGATCCCAAAGTAGTTGATGCTTTCCTGGCCCTTGTTGACGATGAAGTCAGGGTCATCCGTACGTAAGAAATCTATTGTGGAGAAAGTTTTATGGCAGTGATGCTTGAAGCGCTTGGCTGGGCGGGGATGGTCACTTTTGTGATCGCGTATTACGGGGTGTCGTCCGGAAAACTCAAGGCCGACGGGAGATTGTATCAATGGATGAACTTCGGCGGTGCGATCGCGGTCGGCTCGAGCGTTTTTGCGAAACAGGCCTGGCCAGCGTTCGTTCTTGAAGTGATCTGGGGCGCCATTGCACTGACGGCTTTGATCCGTTTGTGGCGGGGAAATAAAAAGTAATGGCGCGGCCTTTCTTTTTGATCAACGTTCGTTTTAAAGAAATGCTCACGCGTGTTGTTTCTGTGTTCAAGGCGCATCAGGCGCCGCATGAGATCGCGCTAGGTGTTGCGATCGGGTGTTTTATTGCGGTCCTGCCGTTATACGGTCTTCATACGCTCCTTTGTATCGGGGCGGCGCTCCTTATCTCTCGGGCGAATAAGCTGGCGATCTTGCTCGGGACGAATGTGTCTTTGCCTCCGACGGTGCCGGTGATCACCTGGACGGGGTATGATATCGGGCGCCTCCTGCTTTCGGATAAACACTATCCGCCGCTTTCCTGGGAATATATCAGAAATTTAAAGATCTCAAGGGTGAGCGAGTTCTATTATCCTTTGTTCGTCGGGAGTGTTGTGCTCGGGATAATGTGTGCCGCAGTTGCTTTTTTGTTGACGCTTGCGATCAGTCATCTTCTTAGAAAGAGACGTCTCCGTGCCACATGATCCTGCATTTATCATCCGAAAGTATGAGCAAAAAGACAGAGCGGCGGTCCGTGAGATCGCATGTCTGACAGCGCTCATGGGCGAGCCAAGCGCTGTTTTCTTTGATGATGATGAAATACTGGCAGATGCGCTCACATTATATTTTACCGATCATGAGCCCGAGTCCTGTTGGGTCGTTGAATGTGAAAAGAAGGTTGTCGGTTATTTGCTCGGCGCTGTTGACGCAGAACGTTCACGAAAGATCACGGCACAGAAGATCGTTTTTGCACTCGTGATGAAAGCCCTGCGTCGTGGAACGATCTTCCGTTGGAAGAACATAAGATTTTTCTTTCACGTGCTTTTGAGTGCACTAAAGGGGGAGCTAAAAGCGCCCGTTTTCTTAAAGGATTATCCCGCAACATTGCATATCAATATCCTTAAAGGATACCGCGGTACAGGGCGGGGTTCGGCCCTCATTCAGACAGCTCTCGGCTATTTGAGAAGCAAGGCGGTCAAAGGCGTTCATTTTGCGACGATGTCCGATCAGGCGGGGCAGTTCTACAGTAAACTTGGTTTTCAATTGTTATTTCAAGGCAAGAGGTCTTACTTCCGATATTTTCTAGGTCAAGATACACCTTTCTACATTTACGGCATGCGACTTTCGGGATAAGAACGAGTGGGGTAGCGTCGATCATGTCGCATGGTTATGGTCAAGACTGACACCAATTCCCCGAATCTTCGTTTGCACAGTGAAATTCTGATGCGCAATCCTCTTGACCAGGGTTGCAGGCATCCCCTTCCACGCCGTCCCTACACTTGTGGTATACGCTATTACAGATTTGCGAAATGCAATCTGAATCTTGAGTGCAATGAGCTCCAAAGCCCAAGCCGGCAGGAGCGCAGGCGCCGTTGGTGCAGGTTTCGCCTGAGCCTTGGTTACAGGCTGTGCCGATTGTTCCGCAGTTATTGGTATCCGCACTCAGGTCCAGGGCGGTGATGGTGCCGTTGGTCATGACCATATCATCTCCGCTGGAAGGCACATTGCCCGAGGATTGTATTGCGGCTGTTTCATTGGTTCCGTTCAGCCCGACGGATGAGATGGCGTAGTATTTTTCGCTGACGCTGTAGCGATACCCGGCGGCCGAGAAAGGATCAGTCAGCGCCGCGGAGATGATCTGCGGGAACGCACCGGTAAGATCGGTCGTGATGCCGTTGGGATTCGTGTTCGCATGATTGCTTCGATACGACTCAACCGCGGCCTGAAGCGTCTTAAGCTCGCGCCTGGCTTTGGAAACATTACCCTCATCCCGCAGGCCCTTGATGCGCGGCCCGGCAATGCCGATCATGATGGCGATAATAGAAATGACGACGAGGATCTCAAGGATAGTGAAGCCCAACGACCAATAGGGCGTCTTCTTGATTGTTGATCTTTCGGGTATCGTAGGATGGATGATCATTATAAAGAAATTATATGTTAATTGACGAACACTGACAATACGCAATGTGGATAAAACCAATCTGCCCCGGTTATTCGTTATTCCTTATAAACTTCAGAACGTTTTGCGATCTTGGTAACAAGGATACGGTCACTATGCCAGTCGAAAAGGATCCGGATGGTTCCGACACGGAATCGGTAGGTTTTTCCGAGACGGCCTTCAATGTGATCCGCGAAATGAAGAGGGTCATCGCTGGAAAGGTAGTGTTTGATCTTCAGGATAAGGCGACGCTGAATATCGACCGGGAACTTTTTTAGTTCCTTGTAGGCCTGTTCAGTAAGATCGTAATCCATTACGACAAGCCCAGCTCTTTTTCGATGCGGGTTGAAGATATGCGTGAGGTTTTACGGGAATGTTCGATCTCTTTCCAGAATTTCGGGTCAGTGTATTCGATGGATTCGATCAGATCTTCCCAAACATTTTGGGGCAGAAGAACGCCTTGCGACTGGCCTTTGCTATTGACTAGGCGCGTTATTCTCGTTAGAGGAAACGGTATCCTTTGAGACTTTGCAGTGCTTAACCGGAATGTTTTCTCTTTGGCGAGTTCTTTGACGAGTGTCGAAACCATATTAACTCCTTGGATTATTTTATGCTCTTATCGAAAGTATACCACAGGTTTTTTTCCTGTAGCCGATAATAAATTCATAGATGTGTCCCGGTTATTGTAAGCCAAGGTTTAACCTCCTTCACCCCGGGGCTATGCTCCCCGAATGGGGATGATGGAGGTATGGGGGCCATTATGTGGGCCAACAAGCGCCCCCATTGCACCACCCTGACTTGCATTCGTTGGGCGAGTCACAGTTGGCGCCATTCTCTCCGTTTGAGCAGGATGCGCCTTCATTAATAGTATTACAAAAACCGCCCTGACAGTTTGAGCCACCCCAAAAACAAGGAGTTCCATCCGCTCCTGTCCCGCAGAGGGTGGTTTCTTGAGCGGGATTCCATTGGCAATAACTGCTTGCGCAATCCGAGTTTTGCGTGCATGCAACTCCATTGGCCAGATTCTCTATAACAGCCCGGCAGACTTTGGGATAGCCTCCGCAGGCATTGGAGGCGCATTCATTGTTGGCGGTACAGGCGGCGCCGTCAGCGGCGAGAGCTGAAGTGCAGGCGCCGTTGGTGCAGGTTTCGCCGCTACCTTGGTCACAGGCCGTGCCGATGATGCCGCAATTACTGTTATCTGAGGTCAAGTTTAAGGTGGTGATGGTGCCGTTGGTCGCGACAATATCATCTCCGCTGGAGGGCACATTGCCTGAAGCCTGAATAGCGGCTGTTTCATTGACTCCGTTGGCTCCGACAGATGAGATGGCGTAGTATGATGTCCCGCTGACGCTGTAGCGATACCCGGCGGCCGAGAAAGGATCAGTGAGCACCGCGGAGATGATCTGCGGGAACGCGCCGGTAAGATCGGTCGTGATGCCGTTGGGATTCGTGTTCGCATGATTGCTTCGATACGACTCAACCGCGGCCTGAAGCGTCTTAAGCTCGCGCCTGGCTTTGGAAACATTACCCTCATCCCGCAGGCCCTTGATGCGCGGCCCGGCAATGCCGATCATGATGGCGATAATAGAAATGACGACGAGGATCTCAAGGATCGTAAACCCGCGCGTTTTCATGGCGTCGTCGATATGGTCTGTGTGTGGGGGGATCATCTTAAAAACATTATATTGTTCCCAGAGGCGGTTTGAAAGGAGCGGTTGGGAATAGCATCTTTATCCCGCATGCCTTTGATACGCGAGACAGCAATGCTGATCATAGAAATAACGATCAGGATCTTAATAAGAGCAAAGCCGCGTCTCTTTATTTTCGTTTCGGTGATGCTTTGACGGCTTTTTTTTGGTGTTGAAGCATCTGTGGATCTTGGGGACTTAGTTAATAGAAAAGCTTTTTCCCAGCTTGTGGCATAAAGGGACAGCCATTCTTTTGTTGCGCGTTCTTCGCTGATGTCGTAGCCTGCTTTTTCACTCTCGATCCATTTATAACGTGCGATCTCGTCGATGACCCGTTGATCTTTTAGTAAGTCGAGTTTATTTTTTTTCATAAGCATTCCTGTTTGTTAATGTTAATTTGGTCGATAGTTATTCGGGTTCTAAAGAATTATGGTCATTATTTGTGACAATCATATGACGTGAATGTTAATTCTTTGTTAATCTGCATCTTTTTCATGTGTAAGCTTCATTTATACTGGACGACAAATTTAATGGAAGATAAGTTTTGGAAGGAGCGTGTATATGAGAATGTTCATTATCATAGGTCTTTTGTTGGGCATCATATTTCTCTTAGAAGGGGTTGGTGAGGCTATGAGAACAGAGAAAGCTATCTTTGCAGGCGGGTGTTTTTGGTGCATGGAATCCTCGTTCCAGGAAATGCCGGGGGTGCTTGGCGTTACTTCCGGATATACGGGCGGGAAGATGCCGAACCCAACCTATGAACAAGTAAGTTCAGGTAAGACCGGGCATTATGAGGCGGTCCTGATCGAATATGATCCTGATAAGATTTCTTACGAGACGTTTCTTGAAACGTTCTGGACACAGATCGATCCGACGGATGCAGGCGGGCAGTTCGCGGACCGGGGCAGTCAGTATCATATGGCTATCTTTTATGTGAACGAAGAACAGAAGGCGCTCGCCGAACAGTCCAAACAGGTGCTGAATGCGTCAGGCAAATTCTCAAAGCCTATTATCACACCTGTCCTGCCAGCACAGCCGTTCTATAACGCCGAGGAGCATCATCAGGATTATTATAAAAAGAACAGCGAGGATTATAAGCGTTACCGCAAAGGTTCGGGCAGGGAGGACTTTATAAAAAAGACATGGGGGTCTGAAACACCGTTATGTCCTATCCCGCGTCCCAAGCGGGAAGCCCCGTCAGAAAGTGATCTTAAAAAGAAACTCACCCCACGTCAATTCCATGTCACCCAGCAGGAAGGCACAGAACCTCCATTCCAAAATGAGTATTGGGACAATAAGAAAGACGGGATCTACGTTGATCTTGTTTCGGGCGAGGCGCTCTTTAGTTCAACGGATAAATTTGATTCAGGGACAGGTTGGCCGAGTTTTACAAAGCCCATCGAGGCGAAGAATATCGTTGAGAAGAAGGATAAGATCCTTTTTACTGAACGCACCGAAGTGCGGAGCACGAAGGCTGGCTCACATTTAGGACATGTATTTACCGACGGTCCTAAACCCACGGGAATGCGTTTTTGCATTAACTCAGCCGCCTTGCGCTTTGTGCCAAAAGAAGATCTTGATAAGGAAGGCTACGGGCAGTATAAAGTTTTGTTCGGTCAATAAAAAAAGAACAAAGGCTCTTTGTTTTAAATATCGCCATAATGCCGGTTCTGTTGTATATTATTCGGCTAATCCTCCTCTTATAAGTATATTTATTCACCCGGATCGTTGTATGGCGCAGTTTCTATATTGTTCCTTACGTAGTATTTGTTTCTCGGTACTGATCGTATTATCAGGCCACTTTTTCAGCACGCCTTCTGTTCTTGCCGATGATAAAGATGACAGCACGACGACGCATACGCATTTTCAGGAAGTGATCAATAAGGCGCGTCAACTTTCGGCATCCTCTTTTCAAGCGCCCGGCAAAGATATCCCCCAAGCGCTTAAAGATATCGGCTACGATGAGTGGCGGGATATCCGTTTTAAACCTTCCAAAAGCCTTTGGGCTCCTGGGCCTTTTACCGTCCAGCTTTTTCATTTAGGATTCCTTTATCAGTCACCGGTCATGATCCACGAGATCGATAAGAAGGGGACGCATGATGTTCTATTCTCACCGGGTCTTTTTGATCATGCTAAAGGAGCGAAGACAGATCTTTTGAAAAAGGATGTTGGTTTTGCCGGCTTCAGGGTCCATTATCCGCTCAATACGCCGAAATACGCCGATGAGCTGGTGGCTTTCTTAGGAGCCAGTTATTTTCGGGCGTTGGGGAAAGGCCTTTCATATGGAATGTCTGCCCGAGGATTGACGATCAATGCAGCTGAGGATATAGGAGAGGAATTTCCTTTGTTCAGGGAATTCTGGATCGCGCGTCCTCATCGTGGTTCTAAAGAGATCACTATTTATGCGCTCTTGGATAGCGAAAGTGTAACCGGAGCTTATGAGTTCATTGTCCGTCCGGGGCAGGAGACCGTGATGGATGTAAAGAGTATTTTGTTCATCCGTAAGGATGTCCGCAAGTTGGGTATTGCCCCGCTCACGTCCATGTTCTTTTATGGTGAATCGTTCAGTTCCAAGAAAGACGGCGATTTTCGCCCGGAGGTCCATGACTCCGATGGATTGTTGATCGATACCAAGGGCGGGGAATGGATCTGGCATCCGGTCGTGAACTCCGAGCGCCTGCTCATCAACTCTTTTTCGGGTGACCAGCCCCGCGGTTTCGGGTTTCTTCAGCGGGATATGGATTTTGATCATTATCAGGACCTTGAGGCGCGCTATGACCGGCGTCCAGGAGTATGGGTTACGCCTAAAGGAGATTGGGGTAAGGGGCATGTTGAGTTGATCCAGCTTCCTACAGACAGTGAGTATAATGATAATATTGTGGCATCCTGGGTGCCGGAGCGGTCTTTTCAGGCGGGTGAGGTGCTGACATATTCTTATAGCCTTTCCTGGCATGCGGCCAAGTTGAAGCGTCATCCGCTGGCCGTTGTTGATGCGACCCGGATCGTGAAAAAGAACGACGGGGCGATGTTTTTGATCGATCTTACGGGAGGCGCACTTAAGGGAGCTGTATCTGATAAAGGATTGATGCCTGATGCCTGGATCAGTCAAGGTTACAGGATCACAGACACACAGATCATTAAGAATCCTGTTACAGATGGTTTCCGCGTCGTGCTTCATGTCCGTACAGATAAAGAAAATCTTTTAGAGCAAGTGCTGCCGGACCGGCCTCTGCCGATGGAACTGCGTATGTTCTTGAAAAGTAAAGATCTTCCGGTGACAGAAACATGGAGTTATACCTACCAGCCCTGATCGTTACTGATCATTGAGTATCCAGAGAAAATATGACAAGTTTGCCTTCCAGGCCGGTCAAAAGGACCGGTCATCAATTTCAGTTCATCAGCCGGCGCGTAATGCTTTATTTACGTTTGTTGATGCTTGCGGAGACCATTGTTATTGATCTGACAGAAAAGACGATGGAGAGGCTTTCGGCGTCTTTGAAGACAAATGTGCCTGGGCGTGTCATGCTCGCGGAATCTTTGGTCATCCTTCTTGTCGGATTAAAAGAAAATAACATCCCTGCTGATGAGCGGTATCACGTGCTTTTCAGCTCCGTTTCTCATCCTGATCCCGAGCGTACTCCGATGGCGTACCGTGCGTGTTCTGGGGAAGACGCGCCTCAGCAAAATAAATATTTACGTAGTGTGCTCATATTGCGGCGGGTGGTGTTCTTTGGTCTTGTTCTTTTATCGACGTATATTGCTTCAGCTACTATCATTACGATATTAAGCCCGCAGGGTATTTCAGTGCTTGAGTGGATGATCGTTCCTGTTTTTACGTTCCTTTTCGGCTGGATCTCGATCAATTTTTGGACAGTTGTCATCGGGTTTTTTATGTCCCTTAGGAAGAGGGAGCCTTTTCTTGATATCCCTAAGAAGGCGGTGCCTATTGCTGAAGAGGGACGGGTCGCGCTTATCATGCCTGTCCACAATGAAGAAGTGCCGCGTATTTTTATGGCATTAAAAGCCATGTATGAGTCGCTTGATAAGGCAAAGGCGCTTGAGCGTTTTGATATTATTGTCTTGAGTGATTCTTCCAATCCCGGGCACCTGGAGGCTGAGGAGCTTTTTTGGGCAAGATTATGTCTGGAAGTGAATGGTTTTGGTCGGATCCTTTATCGTCATCGCCGATTTCGCATTCATAAGAAAAGCGGGAATGTCAGCGATTTCTGCCGGCGCTGGGGACGGAAATATAAATACATGATCACGCTTGATGCCGATAGCCTAATGGGCGGGGAGCTTCTGGTGCGGATGGTGAACATGATGGATGTCCGGCCTGATATCGGGATCTTGCAGACAGCGCCGCTCGCCATGAATCAGACAAGCCTTATTTCTCGCTTGCAGCAGTTCTCAAGCCATGTATACGGGCCTCTTTTCTTCGCTGGATTACGTTTTTGGCAGCTGGATGAATCAGGTTTCTGGGGGCATAACGCGATCGTTAGGGTTGCGCCGTTCATGAAATATTGCGTGCTCCCTACCCTCGGAGGAAAACCGCCTTTTGGCGGTGATATTATGAGCCATGACTTTGTCGAGGCCGCGCTCATGCGTCGCGCGGGGTGGGGTGTGTGGCTTGCTTATGAGCTTGAGGACAGTTATGAAGAATTGCCGCCGAACCTTCTCGAGGAACTTGAACGTGACAAGCGCTGGTGTCAGGGGAATATTCAGCATTTGGGGCTCATGTTCATGAGGGGCATTGCGTGCGGACATCGCATTTTGTTCTTGAATGGCAATCTGTTCTATTTTTCTTCGTTCTTGTGGTTCCTGCTTTTGGTATTCATGACCATTAATGCGGTTGTCCTCTTTTTTCAGAAGACGGTATATTTTCCGTATGAACACAGCCTGTTCCCTTTATGGCAGGTCGAGCATTATGCATTATCGCTTCGCCTGCTTATTGCGACCGCTATTTGTTTATTTACGCCTAAGGTGCTGAGCGTTGTGCTCATCGCCATGTCCCCCGGGAAAGCGGCCCGATTCGGCGGCGTGATGCGTTTATCGTTAAGCGTCCTTGCAGAGACTATTTTCTCGACGTGCCTGGCGCCGCTGCGGATGATCTTCCATACATGGTATGTGATGTTGAATCTTATCGGCCAGAAGCTGGTATGGGGAAGCCAGGCCAGGCGTTTTAAGAAGACCTCATTCTTGGAAGCATTCCGTGCGCATATTGTTGGAAGTGTTGTTGCTGTTGTCTGGGCAATGATCGCGTATGCTGTTAGTAAGACACTATTCTATTGGCTGGCGGCGATCATTCTTCCTTTGATGTTCGCGGTGCCGATCTCCGTTTTCTTCAGCTATCCCGCACTCGGCCTGTTTTTTAAGAGAGCTGGACTTTTTCTTACCCCCGTTGAAGTTGCGCCGTCGGATGTCCTTGTTCGTTTCCAGATCCTTTTTTATGGAAAGAAACTTTCCTGATCAAGGGTATGTGTAAGTTCTTGTAAATTAAGGGTCTTATATGCAGATCTGATTCTCTTCTTGATATAGTGCAGCCATTTCTTTATACTTGCAGAAATGAAGAATTCGAGGAGGAATGTTATGTGGGAGTGGCTAAAAGAATTTTTCGGTCAGTTTAATGAGGAGGGGGTCAGTATGGATAAAAAGTCGGTGTTTTTTATTGCGGCGGTCGTAATTGTGATGATCGGGTTCTGGATGTTCATTGGTATTGTTGATATCAAACCCACCGAGGTTGGGGTTGAAGTTGACAAGGTGCAGGGTAAGGTCATGGAAATGCCGCGCGGCGTCGGGTATCATGTGTTCAATAAAGTATCGACGGATATTGTGGTCTATCACGTGGCAGCGCGCGCGTTCCCGGGGGATGTGGCTAAAAGCGAGGGAAGCGACAATTATACGCTTGATCTTAAGACCAATGACGGGCAGAACATCCGTGTTGACCTGACGGTCTTGTATGCACTTAAAGGCAATGAGGTCCCGATCCTGCATCAGTCGATCGGGCCGAATTATGAAGATCAGATCCTGTTGCCGCAGATCCGTTCCGAGGCGCGTATCGCGATCGGTAGTTATACGGCCGAGGAGATCTATAGTGGTAAAGTCCGTGATGTGATCCAGAAAGAGATCGCGACCCGTTTGCAGAATGCGGTTGCGAAATTTCCGGCGATCCAGATCCAGGACGCGCTCATCCGTCATTTCGCGTTCAGCTCTGAGTTTGAGCGTGCTATTGAACAGAAGAAACTCGCGGCCCAGCAGGTTGAGATCAACAAGAATCGTGCGTTAGCTCAGGAAGAAGAAGCAAAGCGTCAGGAAGCTGAGGCACGTGGTAGTAAGCTCAAGGCTATTCAGGACGCTGAAGGTCGTGCGCAGTCTGCTAAGATCGAGGCTGATGCAGAGCGTTATAAACTGGAACAGGAAGCGGCAGGTAAGCTCGCGAATTATAAGGCTGATGCCGAAGGTAAAAAGCTTCAGGCTGATGCTCTTGGCGGTGGTCAGAACGTCGTGGCACTCAAATTCGCAGAGAATATCCCTGACAAATTCCGCGTGTTCGCGGTACCGATAGGCCAGAACTCAACGAGTTTGATGGATCTGAATGGTATCTTTAAGGGTATGTTCAGCAGTGAAGTGTCAAAATAAGATAAGTGAGGAGAATGTTATGGTCGCATTTTTAGAAACAGCAGTTTTGATCCAGTCCCTTATTATTGGTTTTTTGCTTTTCAAGGTTTTGGAATTGCAGAAAAAGAAGGATGAGAAATAAGCGTTGAAAGAGCGGGGGAATAGATATTTCTCCGTTGGTTTTCTCGCATAAAAAGCCTTAAGGATAAACACCTTAAGGCTTTTTTATTGCCCTCTTGTAAGAATGCAGAGTTTGTGTAGAATATCTTTCTATATTTCTCTTATATATGTAAGGAGTGACGTATGATCAATGTTCAGAACATCTCCATGCAGTATGGGCCGACCCTAGCGCTCGATCAGGTGTCTTTTACCGTAAAACAGGGCGAGATCTTGGGATTGTTGGGTCCGAACGGGGCGGGAAAGTCAACGCTCATGAAGATCCTTACCACGTTCATTTGTCCTTTATCGGGAAGTGCTAAGGTGGGTGGCTTTGATGTGGTGGAGCATCCGTTAAAGGCACGGGAACTGGTCGGATATTTGCCGGAAACGGTTCCCCTCTATAGTGATATGCGCGTGGATGAATATATTACATTTGTGGCGGAGGCGCGTGGGCTTGCAGGAAAGAAATTAGAAGAGCGCACCAACTATGTGCGTGAGGCGTGCGGGCTGACGCCGGTATGGAAGCACGGGATCAATGAACTTTCAAAAGGGTTTCGTCAGCGTGTGGGGATCGCCCAAGCGATCATTCATGATCCGAAAGTCCTTATTCTTGACGAACCGACCAATGGCCTTGATCCGCTTCAAATTATCGGTATCCGTAAGCTGATCCGGGGCATGGCACAGAGTAAGACCATTATTTTTTCCAGTCACATCCTTCAAGAGGTGGAGGCGATCGCGGACCGTATCGTGATCATCCATGAAGGGCGTATCGTGGCGCAGGGAACGCGTGACGAGTTGACCACGCTGGGCGGCATCACCGGCGGGAAGAAACCATCTTTGGAAGAATTGTTCATCAGTTTTCTGAGCGCGAAGAAAGGATAAAGTTATGGCACAAGGGCATCAATTCAGGGCAGTGTTCAATCGTGAATTGTCGGCATATTTCAATTCTGCGATCGCGTATATTTTTATCATTGTTTTTGTCATGTTGAGCGGCGGCCTTTTCATGACCAATTTCTTTTTGCTTGGCACTGCGGATATGCGTGCTTTTTTTGATCTTTTGCCGCTTATCCTGTGTGTGTTCATCCCGGCCTTGACGATGCGCTTATGGGCAGAAGACCGTAAGGGGAATACCTTTGAGCTCCTGCTTACTTTCCCCATGCCGTCGTGGAAACTGGTCCTTGGAAAATTCTTTGCGGCTTTTTCTTTTTATATCCTGGCATTAGCTGGCACATTGTTTATTCCTGTCATGGTCCTCAGCATGGGCAAGCCGGATCTGGGGCCGATCATCGGCGGGTATATCGGCGTTATTCTGCTCGGGGCTTTTTTTATCAGCATTGGTCTTTTTATATCAGGGCTGTGCGTGGATCAGATCGCGGCGTTCATTATTGCGATGATGGTGGCGTTCTTTTTCTTTTTGATCGGTTGGGAGGCGGTGGCCTCGACGATCGATGGCTGGGTGTCAGGGGCAGGCAGTTTCTTGTCCATGGCCTTGAGCGCGAGCGGGCGTTTTTCGAGTTTTTCCAAAGGGGTGCTTGACCTGAGGGACCTGACGTATTTTCTTATCATGATCGTGATGTTCCTGGTGTTGAATGCACTTTCCATCGAGGACAGGCTTCGCCGGTCGGCAAAGCTGTATTTCACCATGACCGCGGTCATTGGTGGGATCATTATCTTGTGTGCGAATATTCTCTTGGCAGCCCTGCCGCTCGGCCGCTTTGACCTGACCACAGGCCGTTTG
>DYQZ01000008.1 GCA_020719005.1 Candidatus Omnitrophus sp. | reverse complement strand
CCACCAGCTTCAACTAGTTACAGCAAAACCTTCGCCCTTAGTACGAAAGAATCGATTCTTACCTCTTTTATTATGGCCTACGACCAGAAACAAGCAATGGGCCAAGATCAGCCTCGGAGTACTGATCGCACCATTCTGGAAGCACAAGGAGACTTACCGCCCATGAACATCTCTGTCATCCTTCCTGTCCATGACCGGAAAGAACTCCTCAAGGAATGCCTCGCTTCCCTGCAATGTCAGACGGTAAAAGACGTTGAGATCATCATTATCGATGACGCCTCAACAGACGGCACGCGTGAACTACTCAAAGCCTTGCCCAAGAAGGAACGGCTTCGGATCATTTATCTTGAAGAAAGAAAGGGCGCTTCCTATGCACGGAACAGGGGCATTGAACTCAGCCAAGGAGACATCCTTGCCTTCATTGATTCAGACTGTATAGCTGCCCCGAGGTGGCTTAACGAAATAACAGCATTCTTCACAAATGATCCCACACTCATGATCACAGCCGGAAAAACGATCGCACCCTCGGCTTCTTCTTATTGGGAGCGCGTCAACACTTCCGAGAATTTCATTGCACACAAACCCTGTTTCATCACTAAAGCCCCCACGTGCAACATGGCTGTCCGGCGATCTTTTGTCTTACGCCATCCTTTTGATGAAACACTCACGATCAGCGAAGATCTGGATCTGTGTTTCTCCTGTATTATAGCCGGCGGCCGTATTTTCTATACAGACCGTGCCATCGTAGTTCATCAACAACGCACTACTTTTCGCTCCACTATCCGTCGTCAATTTAATTATGGTTACCACAATGCCCGTGTCCGCTTTAAACACCAAGCCTTCCCGGGCATCAGTTATGGTGCATGGCTTATCCTGTTCACTACAGCAATTGCCATCACGACTATCTTTGCCAAGCAGCCGTTCTGGCACTGGATCATGTTCTTTTGCGGCGGTTCATGCCTGGTAGGCATCCTTATCCTGCACACACGCCCCAAACAACAAAACCCGGCAGGACTTTTATTGTCCTATCCGGGTTTTCTCTTCAAATGTATGACCGACTCTATCGGGAATATCTCTTATCTATGCATGATACCGTTAGAAAAATTAAGATCATTCATGGCGCATTGATAGCACAATTTCCTCGGTCCCATTATTTAAGACCACGATCCCTTCTTTGATCTCTTTGACCGTAAATCCATTGACCTCTCCGCCAACACCAACCACATTATTATTGATGATCGCATTCGGCCTCGGACCGCTCCACAAGATACCGCTTAAAACGAGTTTAGTATCTTTTGACGGCGCTCTCACAACAGGATCAGGGGAGGCAAAAAATGCTTTGGAAGCCACCCCATCAAAAGGATTTCTTTCTCCCCAGGAAGAATTGACCGCGATCTCGGAAGCCACATTATCCGCCTGAACAAGATCCATCAATTTCTTTCTTTCCGGAAAAAGATCTCCAACAGCACCTCCGTCTTTCTGAATAAGCGCCTCAGTCTTAGAGGTATCTTGGGGCTTAACAGCAACGTTCTTAGGCAGGAACAAGTACACTGCCCATGCCACCAAGACCACCACGCCCACGATCTTCATGATCTCTTTATTTTTTTCTGTCATCTTTAGCCACCAATAGGATGAACGTGATCTTAGTGTTAACCACATCCGCGCTCGCCTCATCAGGCAGAACCCGGAATGTTTCTATCCCGACCAGCCCTTCAGGCATATTGCGGACAGCTGTCATGAATGCTCCCAGGTCTTTTAACGAGGAGGTCGCCTGCATATCAAAGAAAACACGCCCTGAAATATCTTCCGTCGCCGCCCCAACGAACGGAGGGCGCACCAGCATCAATTGCACATTATATTTCCCGGCCTTCTCTTTGATCGCATCCATCACAAAAGAGACCTTGTCCTGAGGGATCAATTGCGCCACTACTCCCTCTATGTTCTTTCTTGCCAACAACTCTTTTGCCAGAACAACCTCTTCGGCATAAACTTTCTCTTGAACGCGTGCGGCATTGATCTCCATGATCATGGGCTGACACAAGAAAAACAAACCGGAAATAAATATCAGAACCGCACCAATGCCCACGGCAATAAAGATGGTTTTTTTATCAAACTTGATGTTCATTGGCCACCTCCACCCGGCATGATCCGACCCTCGATCTCAAATAAAACAGCCTCTTTTCTCCGAAGCTGATTCTTCGTCGGAAGGATCTTGGCATCCTTCAATATTCCATGCTGAAGATCAGCGAGCATCTGTGCAAGAAATTTCTTTGGCTCTTTCTCACCGGTCACGATCCCTGCCAAATAAACCCTATCCCCTGTGAGATCCATATCCGTCAAATACACATTCGGCGGCAAATAACTAAAATATTTAAGCACATTCCCAAGATCAGGACGGGTCCGCACATACTGCTTTAGCAGTAGGCCATCCTTGAGTGCCTGAAGCCTCGGGAACAAGAGCTGATACTCGCTTTTTGCTGTCCTAACTTTCTCCTGAGCCTTAGCTACCCCCATAGATACGCTAACATAAACCGCAGCTGAAACAGCTAAGGCGATAATAAGCCCCCCCATGATCGTCATCAGCTGAAAAGATCTTTTTTTGCGCTCTTTTAGATGCACGGGAAGAAGATTGATCCCCTGAACATCACCGAGTGACGCACCGATCGCCTCAACCAAACGCTGACCGTCTTCCTTGTTCTGCAATAAACCATCGAACAACCGCTCCACATCCTGCAAAGGATCCCCGATATCCACCGCAAGCCCGAGCTCAGCGTTCATAAAGTCAGGAAGGCCTTTTAATTTCGCTCCCCCTCCAAACAGAATGATCCTGTCCACTTTTCCGCCCTGTATCGTTTCCTGAAAATAATCGAACGCGCGCCCGATCTCATTGGTCAACTGCTCAAGGCTGGGACGCAATAAAGATAACACCTGTGCAGCTGTTATTTTGCCGTTAATAAGATAATTCTCACCCGGCACCGGAATGCCATGTTCTTTCTTGATAGCTTCAGCCTCTTGCATCGTCAATTCAAGTTTTCCCGCATCCGTGAACAAAGCGCTCGTCAGACTACGGGTCAGATCAAAACCTGTCACAGGGATCTGCCGCGAAAGCGCCAGTTGCGCATTACTATAAATATTAAGTTCTGTGGCAAGGGTTCCCATCTCGATGATCGCAAGCGCCTCTTCTGCCTGAATTTTGGATTTCTTGATGATATTCTCAAGGGCGATCGCCAGCGGAATGATCGCACTGACCTGCATCCCGACGGGAGCCTCGACCTGTGTTGCCTTCTCAACGCCCGCCAGCGGCTTGCCTTGACGAGGCATGAATTTTGCCAAAAGATTATCCACGGCCGCTTTCCCTGTCCCCGCGACCATCACATTCATTTTCTCAACGCCGTTCTCATATGTACGGCCTGAGACCTTGAAATCCAAAATAGGTTTTTCGATCGTAAAGTGTTTGGACGTTTTAACTTCAATATCAACAGCGCCTTTGATCTCTTCTTCAGGCATCAAGGGCATGACAAGATTCTCAACCATGGTCTGACGGCTAGGCATCACACAAATAATATCCGCCTGCTTGGTATTAAAGTCTGCCAACACCTGCTTTAGAGCAATGATGGTCGCATTCTCACGGCCGCGTTCATTCTTCGTATTGATATCCTCGACCGCCACCTTGACCAGCGTTGGCTTCCCGTGATATACAACCGTTTGGGCAACATTAACGGAGCTCACACCGATATCAATACCAATGACAGACTTCCCCCGGCACAAACTCTTCTGAAGTTTGAGCATCTCGGGCGATAACCCGCTTTTTTCTTGTGCTGTTGTTATGTTCTTGTCATCGGCCATAGTTTTTTCTTCCTAAGAAACCGTTCCATCAATTCCTTGGTTTCACCATCGTGCGCATATGGACAGTGCTTCCATTCGCAGTCGCGGTCAGATCAACCGTCACCATGTCTCCCGTCAAAGAGAACACCGTCGGACGGACACCTTCAACAAGTGTTTCCCCCTGCCCGTAAGTCTCATTTTCCATGGACTTCATTAAACAATACGAACTGCCAGTATAAAGAGGTGCCGGGCCCGGGTCATCTGCGCTATACAAATAAAAACGATATTGTTTTGAAGAACTCACCGTAACCACAAGGCTATTCGCATTCTCCAACTCTAGCGCCGTGGCTTTGGAAATGTCACGCGTCATATTCTCCAGCGTCTGCGCAAGTTGGATCCGCAACGTCGAATGATCCAATCCCGCGTTCCACGCACGAAAACAACTTAAATATACAAACACGATCGCGCCCGTCAACACCGTGATAAGCCCGGCAACAATGATCACTTCAAGTAAGGAAAAACCTTTTTTCTTCATGATCAACCCGGTATCGGGTTCGTACTTAATGTGGAAAGATCAATGTGCTGTTCAACACCCTTGAACGACCAAAAGACCTTAACCCCGATTTGTTTCAGATCAACCGCTGGCGTGACCGTCACTTCATATACATAACCATCAAAACCGGTCACTGGCGCACGCGCGACGGATACAATACTGCCAAAAGCTGTATTTCTAACTGTCTCGATCTTCTCCTGCGCAAGCGCAAGCGCAACAGCCCTTCCCTCAACACTTGAATCAATGGATGTTGCATCCGTGATCGCTTTTACAACGGCCATCACCCCTACGACCAAAAGAACTGTCGTGATGAGTATTTCAAGCAACGTGAACGCGCGTTTACGCACAAAAGATCTCCCTCAACAACAACCACTTCATGTCACTGAAGCGTCCCATTCGTCGCGCACACATCATCACCGCCACACGTCACATCACAAGAACCAGCCGCGATCGAACTTTCACTCGTCCCGTTAACGCCATTCGCCCAGATCACATAACACGTCCCGGCCGTGTTCTTGGCATAACCATAGATCGTATTAGCTGGTTCAAACGGATCATATAATGTTGAGGTAATAAGCAATGGCCTAGCCGTCGTCAACGCCGCCCCGATATCCAGCGGCAAAGCACCGTTGTTGTTATTCTTATACGACTCCACCGCTGCCTTCAGCGTTCTTACCTCTGCTTTCGCTTTAACGATCTTTGCTTCATCCTGCAACCCCTTGAAACGCGGGATGGCAATACCAATAAGCACCGCGATCACGGAAATAACGACAAGGATCTCTAATATCGTAAAGCCTTTTTTATCCATAAGATCTCCCGTCCCAAGAAAGCCGTGGCCCAAAAAGACCACGGCTTTTTTTGATCATCCTTAGAATGTACAATCAGTCTGATCGCCGTTGGTCAAACAATAGTCCCCGGCATTTGTCGTAACATCACCTGTTGTCGCAGAGATAGCTGTTGTATCTGTATCGCCATCCGTGCCGTTGGCATAAATAACATAATAAGCACTGCTCGTAACAATACCATACGGATCACTTGATAACGGATCTTCCATTCCATCGTTGATAATCTTAGGAGTGGCGCCTTCCAAATCACCCAGATCAGCGGCGGTCACTGCATATGCCCCTGTGTTATTCTTAAAGGACTCCATTGCCGCCTGGATCGTCTTCAATTCCGACTTCACCTTGATGATGTTCGCTTCATCCTGCATGCCCTTAAAACGCGGGATCGCAATACCAATGAGGATCGCGATCACAGAGATCACGACGAGGATCTCAAGGATCGTAAAACCTTTTTTCATTACTTCTTTTCTGTTTTCCATCTTCCTTCTCCTTTGTTGTTAGAATCACCCTTAGGTTTATTAATGTTGTATTGTCTTGATCATATCGAACATCGGCAAAAGAACACTGGCGAGTATCACGCCGACCACAGCTCCCAGAACGGAGATGAAGATCGGCTCAATATAAACCAATAATCCTCTTATCTCGAATTCGACCTTATTTTCATAGAAATCAGCCGCTTTATTCAGCATCGGCGCCAACTGACCGCTTTCTTCTCCGACCGAGATCATATAGACCACATCTTTCGGGAACTCCGCATGCTTCATGAGCGGACGGTTTAACCCTTCACCCTTCTCCGCGCTGTTCGCCACTTCCTGAACAATGTTCGAAAAAACACTGTGATCAATAACCTCTTTCACGATCGCTAGTGCCCGAAGAAGCGGCACACCCGCATTCACCAGAAACCCTAATGTGCGTGCAAACCTTGCCACCATCACATGACATGTCAAAGAACCAATGAGCGGCATTTTGATAAAGATACGATCCCATACCGCCCGTGTAACAGGGATCTCAAGGCTTTTCTTAATACCAAAAAGAACGCCACTGCCGCCAAGAAGGATAAGCCACCAAAATTGCCTGACGCCCATTCCCATTCCATATAAGATCCGTGTCGGTAAGGGCAACGGCACCCCGGACCTCTCGAAGATCATGACGAACTGCGGCATCACAAAGGTCAGGATAAGCGTGATAACCCCGGCACCAGCGACCATCAGAATGATCGGATAAATAAGCGCAGCCCGAACTTTCTGCCTCATGTTCTCCTGCTGTTCCATATAAACAGCCATAGTCTTCAGGACATTATTCATAGTACCTGAGATCTCACCGGCACGGACCATATTGATAAAGAACTTGGAGAAAACCTTGGGGAACTTTTCCAATGATTCAGAGAACGACGAGCCTTCCGAAACACTTTTTCCGACTTTATGTACCACATACCCCAAATAGGGATTGGTCAGCTGATCCGCCACAACATTGATAGCCCCGATCAAAGGGATACCCGCCCCTGTCATGCTCGAAAGATTGACACAGAACAGCACCATGTCCTGAATCTTGATCGCCTTTGGAGCGACTGACGGATCTTTAGGCGCTGATGCCACTTTTGCCTTATACATCCCGCCGAGCATGATCTTAACGGGAGTATATTGCATGCCGCGTAATTTCAACAGAACATCCTGCTCAGACACTGCCTCGATAACGCCTGTTACAAGTTCCCCTGCATTATCCCTGGCCTTATAGGAGTATTCATTCTCTGCCTTAGCCACACGCTTGTTACTCCTCTTGCGTCACACGGAACACTTCTTCTTTGCTGGTCAGCCCCTGAGCCACTTTCGCAAGTCCGCAATCACGCAGACTTTGCATTCCCGAGGCGACCGCTTTTTTATGTATCTCTTCCGTCGATGCCTTACGCAGCACGAGCTCACGGGTATGATCATCAAAGATCAAGAGCTCATAAATACCACTGCGGCCTTTGTAGCCTGTCATCGAACAAGCCTTACATCCTTTGCCGCCGCAATCCTTGCAATATAACCGCACCAGACGCTGAGCCAGCACACCAATGATCGAGGAAGACAACAAGAACGGTTCCACGCCAATATCAAGCAAACGGGTCACAGCACCCGCCGCATTATTCGTATGCAATGTCGCAAGCACCAAATGACCTGTGAGTGCTGATTGGATCGCGATCTGCGCTGTTCCCGCATCACGGACCTCACCGATCATGATGACATCAGGGTCCTGTCTCAGGATCGCACGCAATCCGCGAGCAAAAGTAAGGTCCACTTTCAGGTCCACCTGCGTCTGACGAATACCCGGCAAACGATACTCGACCGGATCCTCAATGGTCACGATCGACTTTTCCGGCGTATTGATCGTGCTCACGGATGAATACAGCGTTGTTGTCTTACCGCTTCCGGTCGGCCCTGTCACCAGAACGATCCCGTTGGGCTTCTTGAGTAAAGCACGGAACTTGGCAAGATTATCCTTATCAAACCCGATCTGCTCAAGCCCGAGGAGAATATTACTTGTGTCCAGCAATCTTAAAACAACATTCTCACCATATACCGTCGGCAAGAAAGACACGCGGATATCAATGCGCTTGTTCTCCAGATTCATCTGGATGCGCCCGTCCTGAGGCTTACGATGTTCGGCAATATCCAAAATAGCCATGATCTTGATGCGCGAAATGATCGCGGCCTTGAACTGCTTCGGCGGCGTCAGCTGTGCGCGCAACACACCGTCAACACGAAAACGGACACTTAATGTGTTCTCTTCCGGCTCAATATGAATATCAGATGCACCATCCTTGATCGCCTTGGCGATCATCTGATTAACGAACTTAACGACAGGCGGCTCTTCACCCGTCCCGCTTACTTGCAGGACCTCGGTATCGATCGCTTCATTCATGATCTCTTTATTCTCACCAAGGGTCTTGATAGCCTGCTGCATATCACCCTTGAACTGATAGACCTCATTGATCATTTCCTTGATCTCGTCCTCCGTCGCGATCGCAGACTCAATGATCATCCCCGTCTTCATGACCAGTTCATCAAGCGCATGCACACTAAAGACATCCGTCATCGCACACGTCAGGTTATTGCCGATCCTAAGCACAGGGACAAGAAGATGTTTGCGTGCCAGCACCTCAGGAACAAGTTCAATGACCTTAGGATCGATCATCTGATACTGCAATTCAATACGGAAGATCCCTGTCTGCGCAGAAATAGCATCGACCATCTTCTCCTGCGCAATGAACCCGAGCCGCGGCAATATCCTCACCAGGCTTTCGCCTGTTCTTTTTTCTTCAGCCTTGGCCTGATCAAGCTGAGGAGGGGAAATAAGCCCCCGCTCTAACAAGAGATCGCCTACAGACTTTTTTGCATATCTATTCATACGGCACCTAGGGGCATAAGCAGTTCCTGAACCTTTTGCGTCAGCTCCACCATATTCACCGGCTTGTTCAAGAATGCGTTTGCTCCGACCTGCTCACTTAATTTCTGATCCGCTTTCTCGGCGCTGGCAGTCAACATGACAACCGGGATCTTTGAAAAACGCTTATCTAATTTAAGCAGGGCACACGCCTTCATCCCATCCATCTTCGGCATCATGAGATCCATCACCACAAGGTCTGGCATCAATTGTTTGACCGCCAACAGTGCCTCAAGCCCGTTGCCGGCTTGAAAAACTTCAAATCCCTGTTTGGTCAGACCAGACTTAATGAGCAAAGCGCTCCCAGCCTCATCATCAACAACCAGGATCTTTTTCTTTAATGCTTCTTCAGACATACCCGCTATCTTTCTGTCCCGTCACTTCACCAATTAAGGAGCAACCGTTTTCTCATCCGCGCTAACAGGGGCTTTCCCACACCCGTCGACAAGATTTTGTGCTGTTTCAATATAAAGACTGCCGGGAAAATTCTTCTTTAAAAGCGAAAGGGCTTCTTGGGCGGCATCACATTTCGCAAAATCCTTCACATAAATACTAGAGATCTTGTACAAACAAAATTCCCGCTTCCCCGACTGAGGGAACTGTTCAAGGATCATCTTATAGGTCTTGATCAGCTCAAGTTTGATATAAATATTATCGGCGTTCTTCTTAAGGGCATCTTTTTCAAGATTGTCAGCGTAGGACAACAACCCCACCATAAGCCCCATATCCTGCTCTGGCAATGCACTAAGGTCCACATGCGCTTTGTTTTTAAGCTCAGGTTTTGGCAAAGAAGCATCCTTTGGTCCCACTGCCTTTGGATCTACTGCCTCTGCTTTCACCTCTTTTATAGCCGACGGAACATCACTTTTCACCAACGGTTGCTCGACAACAACCGGGACTTCTTTCCTTTCCACACTCTCAAGCACCGGGGCCACGAGAGGCAGTTCTTTCGAAGGGGACGGCATAATATGCGGCGTAATAAAGACCATTAATTCCGACTGGCGTTCATCAGTCGTATGACGCTTAAAGAACCAACCCAATACAGGCACAGACCCAAGCCCTGGAACACCGTTATGAGTGACATCACTTGAACGGCTCAAAAGCCCGCCGATGATGATCGTTTCATTATCCTTCACCCGGATCGTGGCATCAGCCTCACGCGTCGTCACCTGCGGCCCTGCATCGGTCACTGTTACAACAGATGATACTTCAGGATGCACTTTCATGGTGATCCACCCGTCGGGAGAAACCATGGGGGTCACACGGAGAAGCGTGCCGACATCAACGAATTTCGTGCTCGCCGTCGTTGTTGCGCCAGTGGTGGCTACCGATTCCTTGTAAGGATAACGATCCCCGATCGTAATGCTCGCCTCTTCTCCACTGATCGTCGCGATCGACGGGGATGCCAGAACGCGCGCCTTATTCTGCTGAACAAGGGCATCGATGGTGACATCAGCCGTAAGATTCGAAAAACGCGGTATCAATTTCAATTGTCCGCCATCGGTATCTTTGATAGATGAACCCGTGTTCAACGTCGCCGATGTAAGATTAATGCCATTAGGGGTATAGGTCGCATTAATAAGCGTGCCAAGTTTCTCAACATCTTTGGTCTTGATATCAACGATACGCGCCTCGATCAAGACCTGGATCGGCGGCTGATCAACGCTCTTCAACAGGTCTTTTACCTTTTGAAGATTCTCTGCATGATCCGTGACAACTAAACTGTTCGTCAACTCGTTAACCTGAATGTCCCCCCGTTGGGAAAGCATCTTTGCGACAAGCTCTTTAGCGGACTTGGCCATCAGATAACTAAGCGGCAAAGATTCGGTCAAAAGATCAACCTCTGACTTGGGAAGAATGTAAACGATCTTATCCCGACGGGAGAAACCATAGCCGTTGACGCTCAAGATCGCATCAAGAGCTTCATCAAGTGTCAGATCTTTCAATTGAGCAGAAACCTTGCCTTTAATGCTAGAGGCGATCACAAGGTTCAGATCATAAGAATAGGCAATGGATTTAAGAACGACCGGAAGATCAGCGTCGGTGTAATCGAGCGAAATGTGCGCGACAGGAGGCGGAAGCAAAACCGTTTCGACCGCCGACAATGGTGTTGGCAGAAAAACAGAGATCAACAACATCAGAACAATAAAATAGTGTCCTAATGATCGCATCAACAGACACACTCCCTGGTTAGGATTGGGCGAACTCATTCTTTCTATTTATATAATTATTTTAATGGATAATAAGGACAACACAATAAGAAAACAGGATATTATCAGACTGGATGAAAGCGCATTTCTGCCGCTATGTTGACCTACAAGAGCGCGTAAGAGATGCTCCTAGAAATTCTTGGTATATTCCCTGACATCAAAAGGTTTGTTCATAAAGCCGATCAAAGGAACCATCTCCCCAATAGAGAGCTCCCACCATTTTCTTTCCTTGATCATCTCACACACATCTTCCGGGAACCTGGTGCGTATCATCTTCGCAGGATTGCCGGCAACAATAGCAAAATCCGGAACATCTTTGGTCACCACGCTTCCCGCTCCGACAACAGCACCTATACCGATCCGTGCACAGTTGGGCGTGATCACCACATTTGATCCCACCCAGGCATCATGGCCGATAAACAAAGGGCTATGCGGCTTTAAATTGTGTTTATCTACGAAACCAAAACGATCATCATAGAAAAAAGAATGCATGGAAAGCCTTTCCATGGGATGATTCCGACGGAAAATGCTCACTGTTGAGCTCATGGATACATACCGCCCGATCGTGATATTGTATTGTTCTCCTGGGATCATTCTCGCGAAGGTGTGATATATCCCATAGCTATACGCATCTGCCTTGATCCCGTAATACTTCTTGGCGATCGCCCTAATGGTATATGAAAAGAACTCGCCACCCTCCTGAGCCGCTCTGCAAGTATACCAGCCCCGACAGGTTTAATTAATCATAAAGAAAAAGCCCCGAATATTTATCCTAAATGTTATTCCGAGGACCTATAAGCTATTTTAAGAAACTTCCAATGCTTTCGATCAAAGCGGATGCAGATCCCTTGCCGAGCCCCTTGATGCTAATAACGGTGTTCTTGAGGAAAGTGGAACTAACCGCCTCAACCATGACAAGGGCTCCAAGCTCAGCGGCACTTGAAATATTCCTGAATTCTTTATTCTTGATGTTGATATCCATGACTTTGAGCAAAGGCTTATCTCTGGTCGAGTTATCTGTATAAATAACCTTGCCTATATTAAGACGCACTAGGTCAAACTGCATCGGAATATCTTTCATGGGCGCCTGAGGCCGCTCTTTGCTTTGCTGAGTCTGAGGCAAAGCATTATCAGAAGAGTTCGCGGATCCATTCGCTTTTTGCATGAATGTCATGGAATTAACATTTAGCTTCCCCTCTTTGTTCTTTGTCACTCTTAATTCTTTAAGATCAAGACGGATATAGGGGAAATGCAGTACTCCCCGCATTACATCCCACACGTTGCAGTGCACCTCTATCGCAGGAGCATCGATCATAACCTCATTCGGGAAACCGGATGGGCTATACATCTTGACCCCTTTGATCAAGACGGCATGCTTCACCACGCTCAGTGAAAAATGATCGATCACCACATCCACCCCCGCCACCTGTTTCGCTCCGACCACGATCGCGGCCTTAATGATCTGATCTTTTAAGAATCCAAGGACAAGGACAAGAACAACAATAATAAGAACGATCTTCACCAGTATATTTTTCATACACTAACCTTTTGTAATGATCCGACGCGGCAGGCGGTTGCCGAAATTACAAACGATCTCATAGTTGATGGTATTGGCCCATAACGCAAGATCATCCGCTGTGATGCTATTTTTCCCCTGACGACCGAGGATCACGGCCTCATCACCAAGTTTTACCTTACCTGCACGCGTGATATCAACGATGATCTGATCCATCGTGACCCGCCCTAATACCGGGCAGAATCGGCCATTAATAAGGACTTTTGCTTTGTTGGAGAAGGCACGGCTATATCCATCACTGTATCCAATGCCGAGCACAGCGATGGGAGTGTCTTTCATCATGCGCACTGTATGGCCATAACTGACCCCGCGCCCTTTGTGAATGGTCTTGGTGAGCAAAACCCGTGCCTTGACGGACATCACGGGTCTTAACATGATCTTTTTTCTTAGGCTGCTGCCCGGATAAAGGCCGTAAAGCATGACCCCGGGACGAGCGATATTGAGGAAATGATTTTTATATCCCAACAATCCCATACTGCTCGCCGCATGGATATAACGGAAAGGGACTTCCTTTTTGATCAGCGCGAACACAGCCTCCGCTAAATGATCGATCTGCTGGTCGGTAAAGGACGGGTCTGTATCCGCGACGGGAAAATGCGTGAACAAGCCTTCAATGGTAATATGTCTTAGTTTTTGTAAGGTGACAACAAAATCAACCAGCTCTTTGTGCCAAACGCCCAAACGCCCCATGCCAGTGTCGATCTTGATATGCACAGGGATGACTTTGTTCGCCTTACGCGCCAAACGGTCAAGTGCACGAGCCAGGTCCATGGTAGAGATCGACGGGGTCAGGTCATATTTGATGAGCGCGGGCGCCTGCTCAAGAAGTGTTGTTTCAAAAAGAATAATGCGTCCTTTAAACCCCGAAGAACGCAGCGTAATACCTTCTTCAAGATTGGAAACAGCGAAGAACTTGCCGCCCTCTTTCATGATAAGAGAAACGGCTGTCAACATGCCATGGCCATAAGCATCGGCTTTCACGACGGAAAGGATATCAACCTCACGTCCCCGGCGAGGTTCAAGTTGTTTAATAGCAAGTTTCTTTATCTCGCGGTAATTCGAACGAAGGGCGGAGCTATTGATCTCGCACCAAGCCATGGCCGGGGCATATATTGCTGTGTTCATGGTTTCTTCCCGGTCCACGGATGTGAGACCTGACAATCTTCTGGATACAAATAAAGAGGCACGAGGGTTTCGATCTTATCCCTGTCTCCTCTTAACAGGCGCTGATACCCGAGGCGCGCCAACTCACTGGCATACGGAAGGCTGACACGCGAACTGGCAAACCTCGGCGTAAATGGCATATTCTTTGCCTGTGCATACGCCAACACGGCATCCTTCACCATCGCAGCGGCATCCCCGATAAAAAGAACATCCCCCTGAATAAGCGGAAGGATCTCCTCGATGGGTTTGAGGAAATATTCAGAATGACGCACCAGACCACCGTCTCTTTTTTCATATAATGCGCTATAAACAAGACCGCGGCGCGCATCATTCACCACACATATACGGGACGCCTTGGGCGTTTTCACATTCATCGCGATGGCGTCTAAGCTCGGGATCCCGACAACAGGCTTTTCCGTGACCATAATAAAAGCCTTCATCATTGAGAAACCCACCCGGAGCCCTGTAAAAGACCCCGGTCCAAGACCGACGACAAAAGCATCCAGGTCGCTCAAACGGACATTGGCTTTCTGAAGCGCCCGTTCAATATCAAAGGTAATGGTAAGGGACAGATCTTTTTTAGGACGGACATTGCGAGAAGAAAGGATCTTATCGCCTTCGGTGACAGCGATCGTCAAATGACGGGTGGATGTATCAACAGCCAGTATTTTCATGAATGACTATCCTTTACAAACGCGTCAAAGCGCTCTTGCAGCGTATCTCCCTCGACAGAGATAAGAATATGGCGCTCATCCTCTCCCGCATGACGGAGCTCGATCTTCCAGAACACCTTGGGCAATAAATGTTCAAGACGTTCTGACCATTCTATCGCCGTGATCCCAGCCCCATAGAAATACTCTTCATACCCCAGGCCAAAAAGGTCATCCGCCTTGATGCGATACAGATCAAAATGATACAGGGGTATTTTACCCTTGTAAATATTCATAAGCGTGAAGGTCGGGCTATGCACTTTGAGCGGGTCCATCTTAAGCCCTTTGACCAGCCCCTTCACAAAAGCAGTCTTACCGGCACCCAGTTCACCGTAAAGACAAACCACATCTGCCCGCCGAAGTTCACGCACCAGCCTAGCGCTGAAAGCGAGTGTATCTTCATAACTTTTTGATACGAATTTCAATGGTTTCATGTGATCAAAAATGTGTGAACGCTGTTAGATGAAACGACCTAACAACGCCGGCTTTGTCTTTCATTTGTATTTTACCCGACATAGAGCTGACCGTTCCTGCCTCAATGAACTGCCACTCCGGGTGAATTTTAGTATATTCTACCAGTTTCCTGGCGCGCGTAAAAGGTAATGTAAAAAGAAGCTCGAAATCTTCACCGTCTGTAAGTGCTTGATCAAGAGTGACATTCTTGTGACATGGGATCTTTTCAACGTCGATCAGCGCACCAACTCCGCTTGCTTTCAGGATATGGCGAAGGTCACCTGCCACACCATCTGAAATATCCATCATGGCCGTCGGCTTGAAATGCTCGACTAAGAAACGTGCCTCCTTGAGCCTGGGCGTAAAAGTCAAATGCCGGCCTGAGGAAAGCGACCCGCCGAGCTTCCCGGTCACAAAGATCTTATCTCCCGGCTTTGCGCCAACACGTGTCACAAGATATTTCTTTTCCACTTCCCCTAACAGCGCAACATTGATAATGAATTTATCCGCCTTAACAGTATCCCCGCCGACAATGCTCACACCAAAGGCGCGCGCACAAGCGTTCATCCCTGCATAAACCTGTTCAATATACTTTGTAGAAAGATCTTTTGGAACACCAATTGATATAACCGCCACCGTCGGCACGCCTCCCATCGCGGCAATATCACTTACACTGCACGCCATGGCTTTATGTCCCACACGTTTAGGAGGCATGGCACGCGTAAAATGCACCTCTTCAACGAGCATGTCTGTTGTAAAAAGCTGATACCGCAAGCGGTCCAGCTCAAGCACCGCCGTGTCATCCCCGATACCTAAAACAACAGAAGCCCCACGCGTCTGGAATTTCTTTAACCGGTCGATCAGGGCAAATTCACCGACAGAACTCATAACGGTCACATCCCCCGTGAACGAAGATACTCATCAATGACCTGATGATGGTCGAACGCATAGATAAGCGCGCGCAGTTGCGCAAAAGGAACAACTTTAAGGCCTTTGGCATCATCACCCGCACGAGGAGAACCAACTCCTTTGGCCGTGAACACGGTCGTGACCGTATGAAAACGCGGATCACGTGACGGGTCTGAATAAGTGTGAAATTGTTTTAGATCCGTCAGCTCAAGATCTGTTTCTTCTTTCGCTTCACGACGTGCGCCTGTTTCCAAAGACTCGCCACGGTCCACAAAGCCACCCGGCAGCGCCCAGCCGAACGGAGGATTGGTGCGCTCGATAATAACAATGCCCTCCTCCATATCAATGATGATATCCGTCGTCACATAAGGCCCCCAGCCCATATCCTCGGTCACATGCCGCAAATATCCAAAGACCTGCTTCTCAAAAATATGCAAGGCCTCCTCTGTCTCCACACAAATAATGATCTCACTGAGCGGCCCTTTACCATCACGCGCCGCACGCAACACTTCCTGTGCCGTGATCTTGGCAGAACCGATCAAAGGAAAACCACCTTCCCTGCACCCGAACGCCGAGATCGTAACAGAGAGAACGCCCGACGCCAATGCCTGTGCCAACACATCTGCACACGCCGCGCGGACCGTATGCTCATTGACGGGGCCGTTCATCACAGGAAGAACTGCCACATCACCTTTAATGATCTTAATATCAATATTACGGATCTTCATAAACCTCCTGTCAACGCCATTCTCCTTACCCGAGGATCGGGGCAGAACGTTGGCGACAATTCTTCTTGAACAGCTCCAAACTTCCGGGGATCTTCAAATAAGCGGCCCACTGCTGGGCATCCGCACCAAAATCCTGCTCTGACATTTCCCTGAGAGCGCGCACCCCGCCACCCGTCGTATCTTCAAGTGCAAGAACGATATAATCATCGATCCTGTCTTCCGTAAGGCATGACCCAAGGCTGATCATCCCGCGCCATTTAAAGCCTTCCGTTCCATCCCCATGAAAGAATTCGTCACGCAATGCCACATATGCCCGTTGATCCCCGATCTGTCCCAGAATATAAATGAACGCTAACCGCTCTTCAACATAAGACGGATCATCATTCTTCAATGCCGCCAATAAAGGCTCGACCGCCTCAACTCCCATTTGAACAATCTGTCCATAATACGGACTGATCGAATCCATGATCATAGGATCCGGCTTATCGTGAACATATCGTTCGATGAGCGCCGTGGCTTTCTGAGAAAGACCGCCCTCTTTTCCATTACCCTCATCCACGAAAAGCCAACCAGACATGCACATAAAAATGATCACAAGAAAGATCTTTTTCATTTCATACCCCCTGCACATTTGACAGCTAATGCCAACGCTTCAACCTTTGTTGTCACCTGCCCGAGATGCTGGGCTTCTTCGACGGATGTTAGTATCTTTGCAAAGTCAGGGCCTGGGGTTAGTTTCAGGTCTTTAATGAGATCATGGCCGTTAATAAGCGGCACGAATGGCTGCTCTTTCTTGGCCGCAAAAAAGCGATCGATCAGGTCAAAGGCGATCGTCTTGTGATGACGGATATCTTCCTCGGTCGTTAATGGGCCCCTCGTCGCATGCTGGTCAGCGACCGACAAGAGTAAGACAGAAACAGCATCTTCCCCCGCATCACGCATGAAACGAAAGATCATCCGCTCGGAAGGCTTTTTGAAATTCGATAAATACCCTGGGCGAAGATGCATCATGACCATGTCTTCAAGGGCGTAGCGTTCTTTCGTCGACATCATCATGCCCCGCGCGATCAGGCGCACAATATCACGCCCCACGCGCTCATGACCGTGAAAACTCAAGCGGCCATCAGACTCATCACGGCGGGTATCAGGCTTACCTATATCATGCAAGACACACGCCATCTTAATGACCGCCCGACGGCGATGACCACCGCCCACTTCTTCATTCAGATAGTCACACAGATCATTATTATCTTTGGCATCCTCAAACAGCTTCTCGCATTCACTTACCGCACATAACGAATGATCCCAGACATTCAAATGATGATACGCGCCCTTACCGATCAAACGCATGCTTTCGATCTGGGGCAAGATCACGGCAAGCAGGCCAACCCGGTCCATGGCTTTCATCACGACGGCAGTCCGTGTGCTGTCAAAGATCTTAAAAAGCTCTTCGCGCACACGCTCAGGAGAGACTTTCTTGATCAGCTTGATATCTTTCTTGATACGGGACAATGTCGCACGTTCGATCACAAATCCAAGCTGAGCCTGCAAACTGTAGGCACGAAGCAACCTTAAAGGATCATCTTCAAAAACGCCCGCCCCTGTCATACGGATACGCTTGTGTGCCATATCCTTGAGTCCACCGACGTGATCCTTGACCTGAGCGATCAAGGGCTTGCCCGCGTCACACGTCAAAAGATCCAAGGAAAGCGTATTGATCGTAAAGTCCCGTTTTGCAAGGTCTCCCTTGAACGTACGCGCGCGAAAGTCTGCAAAATCATATGTCCAAAGGATACCATTCTTTTTCTTGGCCACACGGGCACACCCCGACTCTTTATCGAGAAGCACAAAAGCGCCTTTGATAGACTTGGCAAAGACGCGCGCCAGCAGGATCGCGCCAGATGAAACCGCAATATCAAGGTCACGCCCGGGCTTGAACGCCACATGGCCCGTCACAAGATCGCGTAAAAAACCGCCGACAAGATAGATCTTAACGGAGCGTTTACGCGCTAACTGCTGTAAAGATGAATATTCAGGGAAGAATTCAGAAAGGTTCACAGGATGCCTCTTAAGATCAACAAAACCTTTGCCACATCAGCATGGCAAAACGCCTTACGCATTATCGCCGGCGACCGTTTTATGGAATACATCCTCTTCAACATAGATCGGCAGCTTCATCCGTACCGAAAGAGAGACCGCATCCGATGGACGAGCGTCCACCAACACCACTTCACCCGACTCTTTCTTCAGGCGGATCTTGGCGAAATAGGTGCCTTCAACAAAATCATCGATCAGGACACATTCCGCCTCTGCCCCAAGCCCCTTGACGAGAAGGACCAAGAGATCATGCGTCAAGGGCCGCGGCGACTCAACACCCGATATCCGCATCTGGATGCTCGACGCCTCAACAGAACCGATCATGATCGGGATCTGACGCGGGCCATTCTTTTCACGGAGCACAATGACCTGATCATGACTCTTTTCATCAATGATGATCCTGGAAAGTTCGACTTCAACCATTATTTTTTTGCGCTCCGTTCACGCTCGAGGATCACCTTGATCTCATTCATGAAATGGTTCACATCGCGGAACTGACGGTACACCGAGGCAAAACGAACATAAGCCACTTCATCGATCGTATATAATTTCTCCATCATGATCTCACCGATCACGGAAGAGGCGACTTCACGATCATATTTCTTCTGGATCTCTCGCTCGATCTCGACGGCCACATTTTCGATCTGGTCCATGCTGACCGGACGCTTTTCACAGGCTTTGGTCATACCATTAATGATGCGCGCACGGTCATACGGCTGACGACGTCCGTCCTTCTTGACGACCATGAGGGACACCTGCTCCACATACTCATGCGTTGTAAAACGCTTGGAACATTTCAGGCATTCACGACGACGACGAATGGAGGTGGCTTCCGCATTCTCACGGGAATCAACTACTTTTGTATCCTTATATCCGCATGCGGGGCATTTCATATTATCAGCTGACCATGTTGGTGTAGATCGGGAACTGCTTGGTCAATGTTGCAACACCTGCACGGACAATATCCAGCTTCCCGGCGTCATCACGGTGCATGACCGCCTGATCGATCAACTCTGCGATCATCTCCATTTGGGCTTCTTTCATCCCGCGGGTCGTGACCGCAGGGGGCCCGATACGGATACCGCTCGTCACGGCCGGAGCCTGCGTATCAAACGGGATCAAGTTCTTGTTCACGGTGATCTTAACCGTATCAAGAAGGGTCGCTGCATCCTTACCTGTGATGTTCTTAGGTGTCAGATCGACCATGAAAAGATGATTATCTGTTCCGCCGGAGACGATCCGAAAACCTCTCTTGGCCATTGCAGAAGCGAACACCTTGGCGTTCTTCACGACCTGCTGTTGATATGTCTTGAATTCGGGCTTCAACGCTTCGCCAAAGGCGACAGCTTTAGCCGCGATCACATGCATCAGAGGACCACCCTGAATGCCGGGGAAAATATTCATATCGATCTTCTTCGCGAATTCCGCTTTGCACAGAATAATACCGCCGCGAGGACCGCGGAGCGTCTTATGTGTGGTCGAGGTCACGAATTCAGCATACTCGACGGGGTTGGGATGAAGGCCAGCCGCCACAAGCCCGGCAAAATGCGCCATATCCACAAAAAGCAAAGCCCCTACTTTATCGCAGATCGCACGGAAACGTTTAAAATCCAACACGCGTGAATAAGCAGAATATCCAGCAATGATCATCTTAGGTTTATGCTCCACCGCCACTCGCTCAACCTCATCCATATCAATGAGCTCGGTCTTAGGATCGACTTTGTAGGAAACCATGTTATATAACTTGCCTGAAAAATTGATCTTAAGCCCGTGGGTCAAATGACCGCCACACGCCAGATCCAACCCCATCACCGTGTCGCCGGGCTTCACTGCAGAAAGATAAACCGCCATGTTCGCCTGGGAACCGGAATGAGCCTGAACGTTAGCGTGATCCGCACCAAAGATCTTCTTGATACGATCGATCGCAAGCTGTTCGACCTCATCAACATATTCACAACCGTTATACCAGCGCGCCTTGGGATACCCTTCGGCGTACTTGTTGGTCATGACCGAACCCATGGCCTCCATCACCGCCGGAGACACAATATTCTCGGAAGCAATAAGCTCCAGGTTCTCCTGCTGACGCTTCAGCTCATGTTTGACCGCACTAAAAACTTCAGGATCCGTATTCTCTAAGAACTTCATAGCACCCTCGATTTATTTAACACTCTTGAACACTTTTCTTTCCATTGCCTTGACCTGATCGATCCGGCGCAAATGCCGTCCGCCTTCAAAAGGCGTTTCAAGCCACACCTTGACCATCGCGAACATCGTTTTCTCACTGATAAAGTTTGAACCCAAAATAAGCACATTCGCATTATTGTGCTGACGCGACAAAACAGCCGCTTCCTTGGTATAACAAAGCGCGGCATAAACACCTTTGACCTTATTAGCTGCGATCGAGTGGCCTATCCCGCTCAAACAAATAAGGATACCCCGTGAATCCTTGTTCTTTACCACACTATTACCGACGAGGAATGAATACTTCGGATAATCACATGAACAGTTCTCATCATGACTTCCCAAGTCCACCGCCTCATGCCCCAATCTTTGCAAGAGCGTTACGATCTTTGCTTTGACAACCACGCCACGATGATCAGCACCAAGAAAAACCTTCATCACATCCCCCTTAAAATATATATGCCATCTGTATCAAACCAGTTGAACGATCTTCTCTAAACAATCCTTGATGACCAAAAGACATTCCTGATACTCAATATGCGCGCCACCAATAGGGTCAGGGATATCCAGGCTCTGTTCATAATGCGCCGGGCCGCTCCTGAAATCCCGAAGCAGATAAACCCGTTTCTCTACCGCCGGAACGCGCTCCAGGACCTTCACCCTATGTGAATGCGTCATCACAAAAATAAGGTCCGACTTCTTAAGAAGCATGTTCGTCACAGGTGTTGATATATGCCCGCGTGCATCAATGCCCTCTTCTTTAAGGACCGCGACCGCTTCAGCGCTAGCTGACGTCGGGAAAACAACATTCGTACCAGCCGAGAACACATCCAGATCGCTGCGCCCTTTTAGCATATGCCGGAACATATACTCAGCCATCACTGAACGGCAGCTGTTGCCTGTACACACAAAAAGGATGCTCTTACGCCCGCAAATGTGATCCACCTCTGCCTGGCTGATCCCGCCCTCACGCACCACTTTCGGGCTTTCCTGACAAAAATCCACGATCGTCGATGCTGTTCCGATATCGACCCTGCCGCTATCGATAGCAATATCAACCAACCCGTCGAGATCTTTTAATGCTTCCTCACATGTGACCGGCGCTGGAGCTCCCTCTATATTCGCCGAGGGAGCCGCAATAGTGCAATGAGCATTCTCAACCAACTGCAACGCCACCGGATGATCCGGGATACGGATACCAATGGTCTCGCCGGAATTGTCTGTCGGAACGATCACCGTCAAAGGCCCTGGCCAAAAACGGTCGATCAGTTTGAAAAGCTTCGGGTCTGAATAATAAGTATAATTACGAATGAGCTCTTTTTGAGCAATCATGACCGAAAAAGGCTTGCCTTCACGACGGCGCTTGACCTCACGAAGACGTTCCATGGCTTTTGGATTGGAATGATCGGCGGCGATTCCGTAGACCGTCTCAGTCGGAAAAATAACAAGTCCGCCATCATGCACACAACGCGCCGCTTCAAGTACGCGATCGGCTTCAACAGCCTTGGGATCAATGTGAATGATCTTGGTTTTCATGGACTAATCCCCGAAGAGCTACCCTCAGCCTTACCCTTTAAGTATCTTTTCAGCCTGATCCTTCACAAAAGCTTCAAGCTTTCCGGTGAGATCTTTATCAGAGAGCGCCATGATACGTACCGCGATGAGTGCCGCATTCTTGGCCCCTGCTTTTCCAATACCAACGCAAGCAACCGGCACTCCCGGAGGCATCTGCACCGTCGATAAAAGAGCATCAAGCCCGTTAAAGCCCATGGAATCAAGCGGAATGCCGATGACCGGTATATTCGTATGCGCCGCAACTACGCCTGAAAGTGCGGCAGCGCCACCCGCGGCACAAATAACAACCTTGACCCCGCGAGCAGATAATCCTTCAGCATATTCAGCTGTTTGTTTCGGTGTCCTGTGCGCGGACAATACCTTAACTTCATTAGTAATACCAAAAGCGTCCAGTATTTTGACAGCCTCATCCACTACCGGCATATCATTCTTACTGCCCATCATGAGCGCGACATGGATCTTATTCATAACCATCTCCTCAAGTAAAAACACCTACCGTCCGTGATGATCCCTTGAACTAATGCGCCTTTGCCCTTTTTAATGCTTTCTGCCCTATATCCCGACGGAACTGCATCCCGTCAAAAGAGACCTGTTCTGTCACGGCATAAGCATTCTGGATCGCAAGGCCTATATCTTTGCCTAACGCGGTAACACCAAGAACACGGCCGCCGGATGTCAGGATCCTGCTGCCTTCTTTCTTCGTGCCCGCATGAAAAACAACCACATCCTGCCATTGGCCGTCAAAACCGGAAATGCATTCTCCCGTCGCATAGTCTCCGGGATAACCACCGGCCGCCATTACCACACAGACACATGCACGAGGGTCCCACTCAAGTTCTTTCCCAAAAAGCCGCCCCTCTACCGCTGCAAGCATGAGCTCAACTAAGTCTGACTTAAGGCGCGGCAAAATAACCTGCGTTTCAGGATCGCCAAAACGTGTATTGAATTCCAAAACCTTTGGCCCGTCTTTGGTGATCATGATCCCGGCGTAAAGAATGCCTTTGAACGGCGCCTCTTCATCCATCATCCCTGCGATCACAGGCGCAATGACCTTTTGTGCGATCTCTTTGAGAAGTGCGGGGGTCACCACAGGCGCGGGGGAATATGCACCCATACCACCGGTGTTCGGACCCTGGTCATTATCCCTGATCCGTTTATGGTCCTGGGATGACTCGAGCACAATAAAATCCTTACCATCGGCGATCGCGAGGATCGATGCCTCTTCCCCAACCAGGAACTCTTCGATCACAAGGCTGTTTCCCGCATCCTTGAAGATCTTCTCACTCATGATCTTGTTGATCGCGTCCTTAGCCTCGAACACATCCTGACAAATAATGACTCCTTTACCCGCCGCAAGCCCTGAGGCCTTGACGACCAACGGATACGGCTGAGTGCCAACATACGCACGGGCCTTATCAGCATCCGTGAACGTCGCATATTTTGCCGTCGGGATATCCCAGCGTTTCATAAAATTCTTCGAATACACCTTACTGCCTTCAAGACGTGCCGCGGCCTGGGAAGGACCAAAGATCTTAAGCCCATCTTCTTCAAAAAGGTCCACGATACCAGCGACCAGGGGAACCTCAGGTCCCACCACCGTCAAGTCGATCTTTTCCTGATGAGCAAAATCAGCGAGTGCCACAATATCATCCGCCTTGATATCAACACACTCGGCGAGTGACGCTATACCGCCGTTACCCGGTGCACAATAAAGCTTGGTAACGAGCGGGCTTTGTTTGATCTTCCAACAGAGCGCATGTTCACGCCCGCCGGATCCAATGACTAATATTTTCATTTATGACTCCATAGAAAATCTAGTGAGACTTGACTTACACAAGTTCGAGTTTTTCTTTATTACGTTTCACAACTTCGCCAATGAGATACGACGGCATACCGGTCTTACGCAAAGCCGCCTGAACCTTCGAAACATCCGCTTTCTTGACCACGACCATAAAACCAATACCCATATTGAATGTGCGATACAGCTCACGCTCTGCAATATCCGCTTTCTTCATGATCAGTTCAAAGATCTCAGGCATCGGCCATGTGCCTTTCCTAATACGTAAAGCACAGCTTTCCGGCAAACACTTAGTCAACTTTTCATAAAAAGCGCCACCCGTATTATGCGCCATCCCATGAATATCAAACTTGCCGACGAGAGGAAGAATGTTCCTCACATAAATACGCGTGGGCTCCATGATAAGCTTCGCATATTTTTTTTGTTCAACGAGTGAAAAGACTTTGCGCACCATCGAATAGCCGTTCGAATGAACGCCGCTTGAAGGAAGACCCAGGATCACATCCCCAGCCTTCATCTTAGTGCCATCGATCGCTTTTTTCTTCTCGACCACACCGACCGTAAAACCAGCGAGGTCGTAATCTTCCCCCTTGTACATCCCAGGCATTTCAGCCGTCTCACCACCGATGAGCGCGCACCCCGCCTGACGGCAACCTTCCGCGATCCCCTTCATCACATCAACCAGAAGCTTTTTATCGACCTTGCCGCATGCCACATAATCAAGGAAGAAAAGCGGCTTGGCTCCGACGCAGAGCACATCATTCACGTTCATCGCGACCAGATCAATACCGACCGTATCATGCTTTCCCACATGATTGGCAATAAGGAGCTTTGTTCCAACGCCATCCGTCGATGAAACAAGTACAGGCTCTTTAAATCCTTTAGGCAATGCAAAGAGCGAACCGAACGCCCGCGTCTTGTCCATCACACCCGCCACGCGGGTGGACTTCACCATCCCCTTGATGGCCCCAACGAATTCATCCGCCTTCTTGATATCAACGCCACTGTCTTTATATGTGAGTTTCTTCATAACATCCCTAATACCGGATAAGACCGGGACAATTACAACAAATGTTTCTTCACGTAATCAACGCCGTTCTGAAAAACTTTGGCACCGTCGCCCAACTTTGACTTTCCACCAAGCCTCGTCCAGAAAGGATGCTGTGTCGCCTGAAAATGGCGCTCCGGATGCGGCATGAGCCCAAGCACGCGCCCCGTCGGATCGGTGATGCCCGCGATATCCTCTGTCGAACCATTTGGATTTTCAGGATAGCAAGGAGCTGTGCCATCGGCTTTCACATAACGAAAAGCGATCTGACCATTATCCTCAAGCACTTTCAAAAGTTTTTCATCACCCGGGATAAACTTGCCTTCACCATGTGCGACAGGGATATAAATGATATCCTTAAGTCCATCCGTCCAGACCGACTTTCCGGATACTTTCAAATGCACCCAGCGCGCCTCGAACTTGCCTGAATCATTATTGGTCAATGTCGCGGTCTGCTTAAGTGCACCCGGCGTGAAAGGCCCCGGAAGGATACCGGCTTTCACCAAGATCTGAAACCCGTTACAAATACCAATGACAAGTTTCTTATCATCAATGAAACGCTTCACATCATCCCCTAAACGGATGCGGAGCTCATTGGCAAAAAGACGACCGGAGGCGATATCATCCCCATAACTGAACCCGCCGGGAAGCGCCATAATATGATAATCCGAGAGTTTCACCTTACCGGCGAATAACTTTTCAAGATGCACTTCATCAACTAATGCGCCACACTGCTTAAACGCAAACGTTGTTTCCACATTACAATTCGTACCTGCCGTACGAAAAACGATCACACGAGGCTTCTTCGACATCATTTTGCCTTTTTACCCTTATTATAGAAAGTCTTGATCACCTTAAGAACATCTTCCGGCCTGTCGACGATGCTGTAAAGATACAGATCATTCTCATCGATACATTTCTCGCCGAGAAGTTTGTCTTTCATCCACTCCTGAAGACCTTTCCAGAAATAGCTCCCAACCATGATGACCGGGACCTTGGGCATGCGTCCGGTCTGGGTCAAGGTCAGGCTCTCAAAAAGTTCATCGAGCGTCCCGAATCCACCAGGGAACACGACAACCGCTTTGGCATATTTAACGAACATGACCTTACGGCAGAAAAAATAATGAAAATTGATCAGCGTGCGAATATACGGATTAGGCTTCTGTTCAAAAGGCAGTTCAATATTAAGGCCGATCGATGAGCCCTTGGCCATAAAAGCACCACGATTGCCGGCTTCCATGATGCCTGGGCCGCCGCCTGTGATGACCGCATAACCGTTCTTGACCAACAATTTTGCTGTCTCCTCGGCGAGCTGATACATCTTATGATCCGGCTTAAGACGTGCGGAACCAAAGATCGTGACCGCATTCTCGACATGATGAAGACGATCAAACCCTTCGACGAACTCTCCCATGATACGGAAGATGCGCCACTGATCCATTTCGTAATAATCCTGTTTTTCCTGAACCTTTTTAGAAGCCATGCACTACTCCTTATCAGAATTGAAGAGGTTTCTTCCAGACTTCCTTTAATTCATGAACATTCGCCTTTAAACACAAATTCTCTTTAAGGCCGTAAACAAAAACTTCTGGAGTTTCCTGAACACGCCCGAACATCCCCATTGGGATCCCCGTCATCACACGCTCAAACGCGCGCTTATTCTCAGGGGAGACTTCGACGATCAAACGGGAATTGGACTCAGAGAAAAGGATCACATCATCACGTTTATTATCCCCTTCGAAGGGAATAGCCTTCATGATCGCGGTCGCGCCAAATCCGCCCGCGAACGCCATCTCAATAAGCGCGGTCAAAAGACCGCCCTCGGAACAATCATGGGCTGAGGCAATAAGCCTCTTCTTCGTCGCCTTAATGATCGCTTCGTACGTCTGAAGCGCTGCTTTTGCATTCACCTTCGGCACATTATTACCGACGAGACCAAAAGTAGAAAGATAGGCGCTGCCCCCCAGCTCATCATAGGTCGTTCCAATAACATAGATCAGATTACCAGGCTTCTTCAGGTCCATCGTGACCGCACGGGTCACATCATCCATCACCCCGATCGCGGAAATAAGAAGTGTCCCCGGGATCGCAATGGATTTCCCCTTATCCGTATATTCATTATAAAAACTATCCTTACCGGAAATGAACGGCGTCCCGTAAGCCACAGCAAAGTCATAACACGCCTTAGCCGCACGCACGAGCCCGCCCAGACGGTCGGGCTTATCAGGGTTACCCCAGCAAAAATTATCCAGTATCGCCACTTCTTTCAGATCCCCGCCGACCGCAATGATCTGACGGATCGCCTCGTCAATAGCGGAGGCCGCCATCCAGTAGGGATCGATCTTGCCGAAACGCGGATTGATGCCATTAGAAAGCGCAATGCCCTTATCCCCCGATAATTTTACACGCAACACGGTTGCATCCGACGGGCCATCGCAGGCAGGACCGACAAAAGGCTTAACCACACCCGCGCCCTGGACCTCGTGATCATAACGGCGGACCACAGCCTCTTTGGAACACACATTATAATCTGACAGAACTTGACGTATCTTTTCATCAAAGTTCGATGGACACACAAAAGAGGGCTCTTTATGTTTCGGCTCCGTCCACACGGCTTCTTTCACGATCTTCGGCGTTCCTTCATGCAGAAAATGCATATCCAGTTTACATACCGGAACACCGTGATAAACAAGCTCCAGTTTTCCTGTGCCGGTAAATGTGCCGATCACAGCCAGTTCAACATTCTCTCCGTCATAGATCTCTTTAAGACGTGGGAAATTCTTAGGGGACACCGCATAGACCATGCGCTCCTGCGACTCAGAGATCCAGATCTCCGTATAATTCAATCCCTGATATTTAAGCGGTACTTTATCAAGATCAATGCGTGCACCAAGCACAGCGCCCATCTCGCCTACCGCGCTTGATAATCCACCGGCTCCGCAATCCGTGACAGCCGTGTATAGATCCTCATCACGCCCCTGCAAAAGAACATCCAATACTTTTTTCTCTTCAATGGGATTGCCGATCTGCACGGCACCTGAGGAAACAACCTCGGACTCATGCGTCAGCTCGCCGGAAGAAAAGGTAGCGCCATGAATGCCGTCACGCCCCGTACGTCCGCCCGCAACAACCACATAATCGCCCTTTTTCGCGGCCTTCTTCTCACGACCTTTAGGGATAATGCCTACGTCCCCGCAAAAGACCAAGGGGTTGCCTACATATTTATCATCAAAACAGATGGCCCCATTCACCGTCGGGATACCCATCTTATTACCATAATCACGCACGCCGCTAACAACACCCTTTAAAACACGTTTCGGATGAAGCGTCCCCACCGGAAGATCCTTCACCGGATAATCAGGAGACGCGAAACAAAACACATCTGTATTCGCGATCGGCTTAGCACCAAGGCCTGTTCCCAGAATATCACGGATAACACCGCCCACGCCGGTATTCGAACCACCGAAAGGCTCAAGCGCGGAGGGATGATTATGCGTCTCAACCTTGAAACACACATTATCTTCTTTGTCGAACTTGATAATGCCCGCGTTATCGTGGAACACGGACACACACCACTTCTTATCGAGGGATCTGGTCGCCTTGAAGATCGTGGCCTTGATCAGATTATCAATGACCTCGGTCTTGGTCTTGTTCTTTTCTTTATAGGTATATTTGATCTTGCCGCGGAACGTCTTGTGATTGCAATGCTCGCTCCAGGTCTGAGCGATCGTCTCAAGTTCAATATCGGTCGGCTCACGCTTCAAGGAAGCAAAATGCTTCTGGATCGCCTTCATCTCGGCGAGATTCAGATAAAGCTGGCCTTTCTTGGAAAGCTCAACAAGCCCTTTATCCGCAAGCCCGAGCATTTTTAAGACCGCGACCTGAGGCTTATCCTGAATAACACGATCAAGCACTATCGGCTTGAACGGGTCCGCAGGCTTCTTCACCGCATGCTGAACGATCTTATTAAGCAGTGCTTTATCTTTGATAAACTCGATCTGTTTATCGGAAAGCTCGCCTTCAATAACAAACTGACGTGCCGTGCGTATCGCCTTTACGCCCGACAATCCAAGGTCCCTGATCCCCTTCAAGGCAGACGCCTCAACAGGGTCCATGACACCAGGATTATAAGCTACTTCAATGGTGTGAGCATTGACCGCCTTCACAAAACTCTTGGAGAACGGCTTATCATCAAACCGGAAATCTTGGACAACCTGATCCACGAGAAGCTCACGGCAAACCCGTTCAACTTCGACTGCGGTCAGATCCCCATCGATCATATAGACCAAAAGCACATGAACCGCATCAACCGTCTCGATCCCAAGGTCCAGAATATCCCTGTGAACTCCACTACCGAGTGAATCGAACTGCCCCTCTTTATCTTTTATTTCAACACGCCAGATCATAAACACCAAAAAGGAAGACGCTGCAACAAAGAAAGAACCACCGATCTTTTCTTTGAGGTCAGCGCCTTACTCTTTCATTATTTACCGGTTACACGTTTTAGGACTTCCTGATACCCTTCCTTGATATTCCCAAGGTCATTACGGAAACGATCCTTGTCAAGGCGAACCCCTGTTCCCACTTCCCACAAACGGCAAGTGTCGGGAGACATTTCATCCGCGAGGATGATCTCGCCCTTATAACGCCCGAACTCGAGTTTGAAGTCGATGAGCTCGATCTTAAGCGCCAAAAAGAACTTCTTCATCAGTTCGTTGACCTTGAAGGTGATCTCCTTGATCTTCTCGATCTCCTTCTCCGTCGCGATCCCGAGTGCCTTGATATGGTATTCGTTCATCAGAGGATCGTTGTACTTGTCCTCTTTGTAGCAGAACTCGAGGATCGGGCACGACAGGGTCTTGCCCTCTTCGACGCCGTAGTTGCGGCACAAAGATCCGGCCGCGCGATTACGGATAATGACCTCAACCTTGACGATCTCGACCTTCTTCACGAGCATCTCGCGGTCGCTCAGCTTGCTGACAAAGTGCGTCGGAACCCCGTTCGCCTGAAGGTACTCGAAAACCTTCGCGGAGATGCCGTTGTTCATGATCCCCTTTTCCTCGACCGTCCCCTTTTTCTTGCCATTGCCCGCCGTCGCGTCATCTTTAAAATACTGGATGACCTGATCCTTATCATCTGTCGCATAAAGGATCTTGGCTTTACCTTCGTAAAGTTTTTCACGCTTTTCCATTATTTTATACCCACCTTCTTGAAAATGAAATCACGCTGCTTGATGTAGTATTTGACATCAAAACAGGCATCGATCTCATTCTTGGACATATACTTACGCACACGACGGTCGCGATTTAAGACTTCGCGGAAGTCGCTTGTTTCCTGCCAAACCTGCATGGCACAGCTTTGGATGATCTCATACGCCGCCGAACGAGGCAGGCCTTTCTTCATGAGCTCAAGCAAACAACGCTGGGAATAGATAAGACCGCGTGTCTTTTGCAAAGATTCGATCATGTTCTTCGGATATACCAAGAGACCATCCACGAGCGGGATGAATTTGTTCAGCATATAATCAAGCGCGATCGTGCTGTCAGGCAAAATAATGCGCTCTGCTGAGCTATGGCTGATATCACGTTCATGCCAAAGAGCAATGTCGTCCAGCCCGATCATGGCATTGGCTTTCAGGATACGCGCAAGCCCGCAAATGCGTTCACATGTGACAGGATTACGTTTATGAGGCATGGCCGAGGATCCGATCTGACCTTTAAAGAAAGGTTCTTCAACTTCAAGCACCTCTGTCTTTTGAAGAAGACGGATCTCTGTCGCGAACTTGTTCAAAGACGCGCCAATAAGCGCGAGGACATTAAGATAATTAGCATGATGATCACGCTGAATGACCTGGGTCGCGATATTCGCAGACTTCAGATTAAGTTTCTGACAAACATATTCTTCGACAGCCGGATCAATATTCGCATAAGTTCCAACAGCGCCGGAAAGCTTGCCGATGCGCATATCTTCGGCCGCCGCTTCAAGACGGACCAGATTGCGGCGCATTTCATCATACCAAAGCGCCATCTTAAGACCAAACGTCATGGGCTCGGCGTGAACACCGTGGGTGCGCGCGATGCAAACCGTATCCTTATACTTCTTGGCTTTATCTTTCAACACGGTCAAAAGCTTTTTCATATCCGCGATCAGGATCTCGGAAGCTTCAACACACTGGACAGAAATTGAAGTATCAATGATATCAGAGGATGTCATTCCCATATGAAGATACTGCGCTTCAGGCCCAAGATTCTCGCCGACGTTCTGGATGAACGCCACGACATCATGCTTCGTGCGCTCTTCAATTCGCTTAACTTCATCGAGATCGAACTTGGCGTTCTTCTTGATCTTCTCAAGCGCGGCTTTCGGGATCTTTCCCAAATTGCACATCGCCTCACATGCGAGAACTTCGATCTGAAGCATGATCTCGAGCTTGCGCTGCTCCGACCAGATCCGCCCCATTTTTGAAAGTGTATACCTATCGATCATACTCTCTCCTTTTGAATATTAAGAAGGTTTACTCCACCTAGAACACTGTCTAAAAAGAGGTTTAAATATAACAAAAAAAGCCGGCAAAATCAAAGGAATTTTGCCGGCTGAATTGTAAGTTATTAAAATACAACGACTTATATTATTTGTTTGGAACAGGAACCTCGATCGGCAGCCCCGCGTTCTGAGCGGCCTGCAATGCCGCTTGTTTTGCCGCCGCATCATTCTGCTCCTGCAATTCTGGAGGCATATTGAGTTCAAAATATTTCATCGTCGCATCAACGCTTTCCGCCATCACTAAATTAAGGGACTTGTTCAAGTTCGCCCCTTCCGGTGAAGAATAAAATTCAATATAAGCTTTCAGATCTGCTTCTGAGAAATATTTATCATAAACAGGGATAAGCAAATTAATGACCGTATCCACATTGAACGCCTTGCGAAAAGCCTGACCCTTTTCCGGCGGCAATGACGCCGCCATCTGCTCAAAGTTAGCCCGCATCGTATCGCGTGTCCCGAAGACAATGATAAATTTAAGGATCAGGTCCTTCTTCTTCATTCCCTCAAGCGATGCGCTGGAAACAGGCTCAACAGGCGTCCGCTCGATCAACGGGATATCCGCTACAACCGGCTCTGCCGGGGCATCAGCAGTGGCAGCTGACGCTCCCTCATCGATACTGCTTATCTCATCGTTATAATAGGTCACCTTAATACCGTCGACATTAACACGCACGGACTCAGCTGTCCGTTCCATGATATCCCCGGTCACGGTCGCCCCGTTCTTAAGATGCACCGTCGCCGCCTGAACGCTAGTGGCAAAACATATAGCAAGTAAAACAAAAAAGATCTTTTTCATGAACCATCTCCTTATTTAATGTATTTAAGTAGATTGTAATACAGCATTCTCATTCTTCAAGCAAAACCTTGTTTTAAGAGAGATGTTTTGATAGTATAGCACCCATGTTAAAGATCCTCCGTCGCAAGATCGACAACAGCCTGGCCTCTTTCCTGACACGTGTGAAGAAAGACTACAAACTCCACCTGGTTGATCCGATCCTCTATGACTCGATCCGCGAGTTCTCACTGCGTGAAGGAAAACGCATCCGGCCTCTACTTCTTATTCTCAGTTACCTGGGTTATTCCAAACCCGGCAAGAAAATACCACCTTCTCTATATAATGCCTCCACGTGCATTGAATTCCTGCATAATTTCATGTTGATCCATGATGATATCATTGACTGTTCGGATCTCCGGCGAGGTAAGCCCACCATGCATCGGATACTGAACCGCACGATACCGTGCGCCGACCCTGACAAACTCGGAACAGACCTCGCCATTATCGCAGGAGATATCGTCTATGCCCTGGCGATCGACGCTTTTCTTTCACTTGATGAAGATCCCCGGCGCAAAGAACGGGCACTACGCTATTTTATCCAGACTGCGGCTTTCACGGCCATGGGAGAATTCATCGATACGGTCCATGGGGTAGACACACTCGATCATGTGAAAGAAAAAGATGTTTTCCTGAATTATTCGCTCAAGACCGCACGCTACACCTTTGACTGTCCGTTAGTCACAGGAGCAATCCTCGCCGGTGCACCTGAAAAAGACATTAAACAGCTCGCCCGCTTTGGCCTACTCATTGGTCAGGCTTTTCAGATCCAGGATGATATTATCGGTATTTATGAAACAGAAAAAACGATAGGGAAATCCATTTTAAGTGATCTGGAAGAAAAGAAGAAAACGCTGCTTATCGTTCACGCTTATGCCAACCTTAAAGGAAAAGACCGCCGCATATTTCTTCAAGTATTCAATAAACCAAAGAAAAAGATCGAGGACCTCACGGCTATTCAGGAGATCCTCATCAGATCGAACAGCCTCAACTATGCACTCTCTGCCGTTAAAACACGGGCAGCCCAAGCAAATAAGATCCTTACCAAACTTCATCTGCGCAGCGAATACCGCACGCTTATCGGGGATTCTTTATTCAAACTGTTCCAACAGTCCCAAACGGTAGCAGACCGTTATGCGATCAAGATCACTATTTGCTGATCCAATTCCCCGAAGCATCCTGAACCTTCTCACCTGCATTTGCTTTATCACGCTGAACTTTAGCAAAAACGCCTTCTACGGTCACAAGCGCTGAGGCGCCCAGATCATTCTGCGTTACAATGGCCTCATAGATCGCACGACGGTCTTTGTTCTCCATGGCTACAAGTTTTGCGGTTGCTTTATCTCCGCCAAGAGCCTCAACATAACCTTGATTGGTCTCACCTACAATACCCTCTGCCTTCAGCGTTTTTAATTCTGAGAAACGGGCTTTACGCGCCTCAAGCGCACTCGTTACCGCAGGCGTCATTTCTTTGATATCATACGACTGCGCGAACGCCGCCGTGCTCATCAGACCCATGAAAAGAACCGACATGATCATTTTTCTCATACTTATCTCCTTATGCTTGCGCATCGTTAACCCGTTATCATTGAACTTTATTTACCGCTCACCATATCCTCAATACTGCTCGCTGTCTTTTGAAGCCCGTTGATATCGATCGTAATGTGTGCATTGATCGTGATCGGACGATTCGGATCGCCCACCGCCTTGACCGTACATCCGGCGAGGAACCCCGCCAATACGATCATCAAACAACAATATCTTAACATACGCCCCTCCATTTGGATTTACCTGAAATACGTCTGCCAATATCCTAACAACGACATCAATGTCCCGTCTGTATTGATATCATTGATGATGTTGATCTGAAGATTCACATCCTTGCTTTTGATGTGGATCTCTCCCTTCAAATGACGGGGTGTTTCTGTCTTCACCGCGAATGACAACAGCTGTACAGGCAGTTTGCCGCCCGCCTTGATAAGCGCATCAAGACGTTTCTTTTCACGTGATTGCGGAATATACTGCGTCAACAAAGAAAGAAGCCCGGCACTCATACTACTACCGTCAAGCATACGCCAGTCTGTTGTAATGTTCGAAAGCTCCTCTCCTCTGCCAACAACGGATACATGACCCGACAACCGGCCCGAAAGCTGGTCAGACAAAGACGCGTTCCACATACCCGCTTTTGCTATATCCACATCTTTTATATCCGTGTTCACTGTATAAGACATCCCGGCCATCACAACACGTGCATCCCCTTGGATAGTCCCACCGTAAAGAGCTCCCTTGATGTTCCTTAATTCCATCGATGCCGCGTCCCCAAGCAGTTGGAACGACAAGTCATCCAGCTCTGCTTTGTCCCAAAACACTTTCTTAATAGATACCGGGCCCTCCATGATGAATAAACCATCATCCCGGCGAAGTATGGCAACAGAAGCTTCAACATTCGAAAGACGCAACGGCAAAAAGGAAACATCAGCGCCCGTCATATTCAACGCCAATGCTTTCTTGGGAAAAAATAATGTTTCAAGACCTATCAAAATAACCTGATGGACGTTAAGCGTGTCCGCGCGGCCATTAAAGAGAACCTTACACGATACGCCCCCCAACGCCACTTTCCCCGGAAAACTAAAATGCTGGGTCTTAATGCTAAGATCACGCAATTGAACATTGCTCATCTGGCGTGACATAACGGTGCGTATGATCCTCGCCGTAAACCATGGTGTATCAAGAATGGCCCACACGCAGGTACCCAAAAGAAAGAACACAACGACACATATCTTGAGCGTCGCCCCCCTTCCCTTCACACCAACATCCTCTTTTACTGCTTCCATTATATTAGTCTCGCGGATATCTCATCAAGAACAAGACGCCCCTGATCGGTCGCACGGATAAAAAGCCCGTCTTCTTCAAGCAATCCCATATCGATAAAACTTTCGAGCGCTTCTTTCTTTTCCATGGGAAGTTCAACGTTCATTCTACGCTCAAGCTCATTCAAGTCAACACCCTCATTCATCCTAAGGCCGAACAAGAAGATCTCAGTCAGTTTATCAACACCGCACAAGAGCTCTTCACCGGTCATGGCATTACCCTTCTCTTGCATCATCGAGAGATATAAAGGAAGCGTGTCAGCATTCCAGTAACGGCGCTCGTCACGATGTGAATGCGCTGACATCCCAAGCCCAATATATTCCCCGCCGCGCCAATAGTTCATATTATGTGCCGATACAAAACCCGGCTTCGCAAAATTGCTCACCTCATATTGCAAAAGGCCTTCTGCCTCAACGACCCGCCGAACGATCTCATACATATCTGCCTGCGCATCTGCATCCACCTGTTTGCCCCGGGCAAAGTACAGACTGCGCTGTTCTATATTAAGGGCATAAAGCGACACATGCTCGCTCTTTAGTGCAAGCACTGCTTTTAGATCTTCTGCCAATGCCACATGTGTCTGTTCAGAAAAACCATACATCACATCAATGCTGATATTAGAGAAACCACATACCCTCAGCATATCAAAAGCCCGCACGGCCTGATCCGCGTCATGCGTTCGACCCAAGGACTCAAGGCGCGCATCATTCAGCGACTGTACCCCTAAACTCATGCGGTTGACCCCGATCGCTCTCAACAAACGCGCTTTCTCCGTCGTAATACTTTCAGGATTAGCTTCAAAGGTGATCTCGGCGTGCTCGGACACCTTGAAATTATCTCTTATCAAACAAAATAGTCTTTCTATTCCCGACGTACTAAGACAAGATGGCGTCCCTCCGCCAATATAAACACTCTCCACTGCCATACCCTTGTATGCAAAAGCTTCGCGTTCAAGTGCTGAAATATAATCTTCTTCACGCCCCGTTTGCCCGACCGCGACCGCAAAAGAACAATACGGGCATTTTTTCATGCAGAACGGAATATGAACGTATAAACCTGTTTTCATAAACTATTTATTTTCTTTTTTGATTTTTCATATATTTTTTTGTGAACAAAAATCAACTTTATCTTTCTCCGTCGGTAACAATAAAATTGTCAACACAGACCGATAAAGAAATCTTCAGTTTCTTTTTGAAACTGAAAAACATAATGCTATTATAAGTCATGGATTAAATAATCCATTAAGAAAGGAGAAAAATCATGGCTTGCTGTTCATCCAAGAAGTGCACGAAAAAGGTCACCAAGAAAGCCCCTGCAAAGAAGGCTGTCAAGAAGACCGCAAAGAAGAAATAAGATTTACCAGGTTCTTAAGAACCGTTCAACCGATCCAAACGTAGGAAAGGAGAATACCATGGCTGTTAAGAAAGCTAAGAAAGCCGTCAAGAAAGTCGCGAAGAAGGCTGTCAAGAAGGTCGCCAAGAAAAAGAAGTAATTCTTTTTTCTTTCATTTAAAGAGCCCTCTGTGCAAACAGGGGGTTTTTTATTTATGGTCTCCCTCATCCTCTATAAAATACTTTTATCTCCAAGATGGTCGGCATTGGTGATTTACCTGGGGTGCTTTCGCATTCAACGCTTTTGTTGGTTGGCAATGTGCTTGGGGACACGAAGCCCCGCTTTTTTGTCTTGTAGCGGGGCATCATGTCCCCTGGTAGGCTTGAGGGGTTGTCGACGTCGTTCAAATTGTAGAAAAGCCCTTCGTTGAAGGATCAACGAAGGGCTTTTGACTATTTTTTATCCATGCGGCTTTCTTACTTGCCAAGCAGGACGAACATCTTCTTTTTATAGGCCTCTACTCCGGGCTGGTCAAAAGGATTGACGCCAAGAATGTATCCGGAAACACCGACACCTTTTTCAAAGAAATAATATAACTGACCGGCATGAAAAGCATCAGCCTTCGAAAGCGTGATCGTCATGTTCGGCACGCCACCTTCAAAATGAGCATCTGCCGTCGCCTTGTAGGCCTGCTTGTTGACCCAGTCGAGATCTTTACCGGCCACACAATTGAATTTGTCCAAGTCTTCCGCCTGAGACGGAACCGTAATACGGTCCTCTACCTTGTCAAGCATCACGAACGTTTCAAAAATATTGCGCATCCCGTCCTGCATGAGCTGTCCCATGGAATGAAGATCGGTCGACAGGATGGTCGATGCCGGAAAAATACCCTTGCCGCCTTTACCTTCACTCTCGCCGTATAGCTGTTTCCACCACTCAGCGATATATTGGACATTCGGATAAAAAGACGCCATCATCTCTATGCACTTGCCTTTATTGTACAGCACATTGCGGATCGCGGCATAACGATAGCACGCATTCTTCGTGATGTCCGTCTGGGCATATTCTTTCTCACCCGCACGGAACCCGTCAACAAAAGCCTTGATGTCCACACCTGCGAGCGCCA
>DYQZ01000007.1 GCA_020719005.1 Candidatus Omnitrophus sp. | reverse complement strand
GGCAAAGCTGTATTTCACCATGACCGCGGTCATTGGTGGGATCATTATCTTGTGGGCGAATATTCTCTTGGCAGACCTGCCGCTCGGCCGCTTTGACCTGACCACAGGCCGTTTGTATACGATCACCGAAGCTACGGCGCGTATCTTAAAGAAACTGGATGCACCGGTGACCTTAAAGTTGTATATCACGCCGCAGGAAAAGATGCCGACGGCGCTGAAGACCTTAGAGCAGGATATCCGCGACCGCTTAGAGGAGCTCCGTGTCAAGTCGGCGGGGAAATTGCAGTATAAGACCATCCGGATGGAGGCCGAACCTTTGGCAGACAAACCCGATGAGAACTCGACCGCCGCCAAGTTGTATAAAAAGGGGATCGCTCCTATATCCGTGCGCAGTATTGACAAGGATGAGGTGGGGGTAAAGCTTGTTTATGCCGCGATCGCTGTTGCCTACAAGGACAGGGATGAAGAATATATCCCGCGCGTTTTACCGGCGGATGTGCAGAAGCTTGAATATTCGGTGGCATCCAAGATCTACCGGATGATGGCAGAGAAAAAGCAGGTCGTGGCCCTTGTCGCTCCTTATGAAGAAAAAGCCATGGACCCTGGCATGCTCAATATGCTCAAGAAATTCGGCCAGGCCGCTCCGCTGACCATGCGGGATGATCTGTATCGTGGAGTAGAGGCCGCGCTTCAGTATGAAGGTCATACGGTCAAAAGGATCCGTTTGACCGAGGACGAGCCGATCCCGGAGGGAATTGATGCGCTTGTTGTGCTGGTGCCGGATAAAATGACGGCGCGTCAGCGTTATGAAGTGGCCCGTTATCTTTATAAAGGCGGCAAGGTCGTGATGGCCACGCAGTCTTACAAGTTCGATTACAAACAAAATCAATATGGCACAGGCATTTTTCCACAGCGCATTGCCAATGAGGCTAATGATCTTCTTGGAGCCTATGGTGTTAATGTGGATGATCGTATGCTGATGGACGAGAATAACGATGTTATTAATGTCTCTGGTAATGCGGGGATAGGCCCGATGTCATTTACGGCACCGGTGAAAGCCCCCATCCAGATCCGTGTGCCTGAGGAGCAACTGAATCAGGATGTGTCGATCACGGGTGGTTTGCCGTCGATCTTCTATCTTTGGGGATCGCTTCTGGATCTTGATAAGGAAAAAATGAAAGCACTGGGGTTAAAGAATACGGTGCTTATTTCATCCAGTCATACGAGCTGGGCGGTGCCGCAGCGTTCGAGCATGCTGACGCGGGATGATATTTCATCCGTTGGCAGGAAGTTCGAAGGGCCTTATCCGCTGGCGGTGATGGTCGAGGGGCAATTCCCGGATACGACCGCAGGAAAGTCTGTGCCGGCCTGGAAAGAAGAGCCTTCTGATATGCCGGAAGCTGGCAAGGCCGCGAATGCTGCTGTTGTTGCAGAGGCGCTCAAGAAGGAAGATGCAAAGCCGGGAAAACTGATCGTTGCTGGTTGCGTTAAAATGTTCGAGGAATCCCTTTTACCTGACAATGGGTCGCTCGGTTTTTTGACCAATGCCGTGGATGTGTTGACTCTCGGCGGGGAGCTTATCAATATCCGCAATCATCGGGTATCAGCCAGTCGCATCAAGCCGCTGGATGCATCGGCTAAGTTCTGGTGGCGCCTGGCCGTTGTTTTTTGTGTTCCCGTGGGGATCGCGGTGTTTGGTATTATCAGGGTGTTGTGGCGTCGGAAAGAAAAGGCGCTTTATATGCAGGCAGTCAAGAAATAAAGGTCATGATATGAGAAAAACATTGGTCATCTTTGTTATATTCGCGGTTTTGATGGGAGGGCTTGTTCTGTTGAAAGAGCGAGCGCGTGTTAAAGAGCAGAAGGTCGAAGAGACCGTGGTCGTTTCATCACGGATGAAATTCGACTTTGAACCTTTTTCTGTCACGATGTGCACGGTACGGGCGGGGAAAGAAACGTTTGAATTAAAGAAAGATGAAGGGCAATGGAAACTAGTGAATCGTTTCGGCGGGATCAATGCTGATGCGGCTGTCTTTTTGGATTTCCTGACATCGCTTAAGAATATCACGACGGATGAGCGTTCCAATGATCCTTCTTTGTTCAAGTCGTATGCACTGACGGATGAAGAGGCGATCGAGGTCGTGATCGGGACCGAGAAGGGCATGATCGAGGATCTGCTCTTGGGATTTAAAGCTACCGATAAAGGAAGCAACTTTATCCGTCGGAAGGGTTCTGCCAAAGTCTATGCCGTTACGGAAGATATCCTGCGTTATTTTGGATTTGGCAAGGATGTCGCAGAGAAGAAATTCGACCTGGATAAATGGCTGGATAAAAGGGTTTTGAATGTTGGGGCAGATGCGGTTGAAGGATTGAATATCACTGAGGGAGGAAAGATCTATGCGGATGTATTAAAAGACGCGAAGGGAGTTTGGAAATTCCAGAGCAATTACGCGTATCCGATAGACGGGGAGAAGGTAAAGAATTATATCCAAATGATCAGTGGCCAACGCGGTGTTGCGATCGTTCCGGCCGATATAGTGAAGTGGACACCCGAGGACTGGACGCTGACACTCCGTCGGAAGGACGCGGCGCCTGTTGTGTTGCGGCGCAAGTATAGTGACAAGGGAGAATTCTTTATTCGAGAGGGTGAAAAGCCTTATGCGATCCGTGTCGCGGTATATCATTTCAGCAATCTTGATCGTAATGACGGCGGATTCTTTGCCGATGATCTTTTTCATATTGATGAAACAAAAGTGAGCGAGGTGCGTTTTAGTGTGCCGGGTTTAAAAAAGAAAGAAACATTGATGCAGAAGGCCGGGGCAACTTCCTGGGTAACAGCCAAAGGTGTATCTTTCGACGTCGAGAAAGTAAAGGCTTTGATCCAAGCTGTCAAAGGCATGCGCCTCACCACATCGCCAGTCGCATTCCGTAAAACCTCTGAATTCCTAACGATCTCTATAACCTCCACCCTTCCCGGTAGGGTGGAGGTCAAGGTGTTCCAGCCGCAACAGGGGGCGAATGGTGTTGCATGTTATCCAGTTCTTGTTGATAAAGTGACGGGGAATTATTGTTTGGAAGACAGCACGGTGCGGCAGTTCTCGGGAGCGGTTGAGGCGTTGTATCAAAAGTGATCATGGTGATCACGTTCCGTTGTGGTTAAGAAAAGTTAAGGGATAGCACATGAATTTCCTGGTCGGTGCGCTGGCTTTCTTCAGTGAGTTCCTTGATTCAAGCATGGGAATGGGATATGGCACTGCGCTTGTGCCGATGATGCTTTTTCTGGGTTATGATCCGCTTAAGGTCATCCCTGCGGTGTTGATATCGCAGTTGGCGACCGACATTGTCACCATGACCCTGCATCATAAGGCCAAGAATGTGGATCTGAAGATCGGTTCACAAGATTTCAAAGTGGCCATGATCCTGGGGGGGGGATCAGCAGTGTTGGGGTCATTGCCGCGGTCATGGTGGCGGTCAAGATCCCCAAAGACTTTCTCTCCATCTATATCGGGTCGCTTGTTTTTCTCATGGGTCTTCTTGTGTTCTGGACAGCGTCACGGCCGATGCTTCTTTCTTGGAAGAAATTAATGGCAGTTAGTTTTGTCGCGTCATTCAATAAGGGCATTTCCGGCGGTGGATACGGGCCTTTGGTCATGGGTGGGCAGATGCTCTCCGGAGTTGATGCCAAGAGCGCGGTGGGGATCACCGCGTTTGCTGAAGCCATTACTTGTCTGGTCGGATTTCTGGTTTATCTTCTTAACGGTAAGCCCCTGGATTGGCCGCTTATTGGTTTCTTGACCGCAAGCGCTGTCCTGGCTGTTAAAAAGACGCCGTCAATAAGGCTTAAGAAATATGTGGGCATCTTGATCGCGCTTTTGGGCTTATTGACGTTGTTCAGGCTTGCCTCAAAAGGATGATCAGCATTATTTCGAGGGGTTCCTCTTGTTAAAGAAAACAGAAACTTATCGCCTTAGCAAAATGCGTGCGCTGGAGGCCGAGAGCATTCACATCCTCCGCGAGGTCGTTGCTACCGTCGAGCATCCTGTGATGCTTTATTCTGTCGGCAAAGATTCATCTGTCCTGGTCCGTCTGGCGCAGAAGGCATTTTCCCCTGCCAAGATACCATTCCCGTTGTTGCATGTGGATACGACCCTTAAATTCAAAGGCATGTACGCATTCCGTGATCAGTTCGTGTCGTCGATCGGTGCTGATCTGCGGGTGCATACGGCGACTTCCGTTGTTGCGGATAAAGCCGATCCCCGGGCGCTTGGCACGGTTAAATGTTGTGGGATCTTTAAGACCCAGGCGCTGTTGGAGGCGCTTAAGGCCGGGGGGTATGATGCTGCGATCGGCGTGGCAAGGCGTGATGAGGAGAAGTCGCGGGCCAAAGAGCGGGTCATTTCTTTTCGGGATGCGTTCGGTCAATGGGATCCGCAGAACCAGCGCCCTGAGCTGTGGGGAATTTATAACACACGGGTGAACAGCGGCGAAAGCCTCCGGGTTTTTCCGTTGTCGAATTGGACAGAGCTTGATATCTGGCAGTATATTCACGCCGAGAATATTCCTGTGGTGCCTATGTATTTTGCACGTGAACGCGAGGTGGTGGTGCGGGGAGGGCAGCTTATCCCTCTGGACGGGCCGATCCCGCTTAAAGAGGGCGAACGTGTTGAACGTGTGATGTGCCGTTTCAGAACACCGGGTTGTTATCCTTGCACAGGCGCGGTCCGTTCATCCGCAACGACGGTGCCTGAGATCATTGAAGAGATGATGACCGTTAGGAATTCCGAGAGGATCACGCGGCTGATCGACCATGATCAGGATTCGTCCATGGAGCAGAAAAAGCGCGAGGGGTATTTTTAATGGATCAGGACCTATTGCGTTTTACAACGGCAGGCAGTGTTGATGACGGGAAGTCGACCTTGATCGGCCGTCTTTTATTTGAGGCGGGCGCTCTTTATGAGGATCATCTTGCCACACTCCACGGTGATTCGCGTAAATTCCAGCGCGAGGGGCTTGATCTGTCATTTGTTACCGACGGGCTTCGGGCTGAGCGTGAGCAGGGGATCACGATCGATGTGGCTTACCGCTATTTCTCGACGCCTAAGCGGCATTCAGAGACCACCATTTCGCCCATCTCTAAAATAAAATGTTTCTTCGCTGTTATTGAAAGCGGTGTGTTCGGCCTAGGGTTGCCCCAATTGCTCGAATTCTTTGTGCGCGGTGACTACAAGCTTTTTTCACAACGTGTCGGCGTTATTTTCAAAAGGTTCTTTTTTTGTGTGGGTCTGCTTTATCGAACAAAAACGTTCAAGGCCAGTGTCGGGCGTGATAAGATTTTATCCAGTGAGGCGTTCTTGCGGTTTTTCAAGGAACAGGATGTTTATCCTGCAAGGAGAGGTTGATGTTGTTGACGCGACGGGGAAGTTTGATGTTGATGGTCTTGGTATTCATGATCGCGTTAAGCGGTCTGGCCACTGCTTTTCTATTCTCCGTGAACAGCGCGGGCAAGGTCACGGCAGGACAGGTGGATAATCTGAAAGCTTTTTATCTAGCCGAGGCGGGATTAGAGAAAGCCAAATGGTATCTGCTTCATACAGCGCCTGATGGATCAACAGATGCTTCCTGGCGCACAAGTGCGTATCCGACTGTGGCAGGTGCCAATCCAACTGATCCTCAGGCTGAGACTTTAGACGGTGGGATCTATACGATATGGGTTCGTGATTATAGCGTGGACGCATCGATATATCTGACATCAAGCGCGACGGTCAATGGAGTGGAGCGAACGGTATATCAGCGTGTGAAGACAGGGCCTGTTGGTCAATGGGGATTTAATGGCGGCATTGGCATGGCAGTAACGGATTCCAGCGGATATGGGAACAACGGGACATGGTCTGGGACAGCAACTTATGTTGCTGGAAAAAAGGGGCAGGCAGGGCGTTTTAATGGTAGTAGTCATGTCAGCGTTCCTGATGCGGCGAGTTTAAATATGGCGACACTAACGGTTGCTTTGTGGACTAAGGTCAATGTGCCGACGTCTCCTCCATATTTAGTAGGGAAGTCCGAGGATTATACTGGATATGGCATATATGAATACAATTGGGGGCCTACGGGTAAAGATATCGCCGCTATGACAGGGCAGTGTTGGGGGGGCGGTGCCGGAAGATATAGTCCTGTGCTGGGGCAATGGCATTTTTATGCCATGAGCGTGAATCGTGCTGGTGCGATGAGATTTTATGTGGATCAGAATTTGATCGGTGAGAAGGCGGATTGTGATTTCACAGATGCGGTGAGTGATCTGGTTATCGGTAAACATTATTCGATGGATGAGTTTTTTAATGGAGATATCGATGATGTACGCGTTTATTCACGCGCTTTGTCAGCTGAAGAGCTAGCCCAGCTTTACATGGACGGCGATCTGGTCGGGCACTGGGAGTTTGATGAAGGCTCAGGAACGACAGTTGCGGATTCGAGCGGGAATGGGAATACCGGGACTGTGTCAAGCGCTCTTGCCTGGACGAGTGGCAAGGTTGGGGATTATGCATTGAATTTGGATGGAACAAAAAATGCCACAGCGCCTATTGATATTGATGATTATCCAGAGATAACGTTGGCGGCGTGGGTTTACAAGACAGCTTATGGTGGCACAGTCTTTGGAAATGATGACGGTGGTTTTGATAGAGCTTTAAGTGCACGAGTAGGAAGTCCGTATTATTGGTTTATTTACACTGGTGCTGGCTGGGAAGAAACAACAACGCCTTCGGCTTTAAATACATGGACCCATGTGGCGCTTGTTTATAGCGGTTCGGATATTTTATTTTATGTTAATGGGGAAATGGTTTATAACACAGGATACTCAGCATCTGATTATGATAGTGAGGCTCCTTTTCAAATAGGTCGTTCTTCATATGATGGAGGCAGTGATTATTTTACAGGCAAGATCGACGATGTTCGTCTTTACAGTCGTACTCTATCCGCTACTGAGATCGCCCGTCTTTACGCCGGCGAGACCACCGAAAGCGTGAACCGCCGCCTGTCCATCGTCCCCGGCAGTTGGGGCGAGAAATAACGAGATCGAACCGCTGTCTTGACAGCGGTCATTTTTTCATGGTATTATGAACAATAGTTCATAATGGAGAAAGATCATGAGGCCTAAAAAGACGCGTTGGGTGAAATGTTTGCCGGGGGAAAGATGCTTTCGGCCTGAGTGCAGAAAGTCGGCGAAGCTTGCAGGGGTCGAGGTTTCGATCGATGAGTTCGAGGCTCTGCGTCTGGCTGACCTTGAGGGGTTGACCCATGCGAGGGCGGCAGGGCTAATGAAAGTGTCACGTCCTACGTTCACCCGCATTCTCTCATCCGCGCATATGAAGGTTGCGGACGGACTGGTGAACATCAAGGCGATCAAGATCGAAGGCGGCTGTTGCCGTGTTAAATAAGGAGTTGGGGTATGGGTTTGAAAACTAAAACACTTTCATTTCTGGATCAACATCTGACCATCTGGATCTTCCTTGCCATGAGCCTCGGGGTGGGGGCGGGATTCTTTGTCCCTGGCATTGTTCCTTTCTGGGAACAGTTCAACAGCGGTACGACGAATATCCCGATCGCATTTGGACTTATCCTGATGATGTATCCACCACTCGCTAAAGTGAAGTATGAAGAATTGGGGGATGTGTTCCACGACTGGAAGGTGCTTCTTCTGTCCTTGGTGCAGAACTGGATCATCGGGCCGATTTTGATGTTCGCGCTGGCGATCGTTTTTCTTCGCGGCTATCCCGAGTATATGGTCGGCCTTATTTTGATCGGGCTGGCGCGTTGTATTGCCATGGTGATCGTATGGAATGACCTTGCCGACGGAGATACGGAATATTGTGCGGGGCTGGTCGCGTTCAATTCATTGTTCCAGGTGTTTTTCTTTTCCATTTACGCATGGGTCTTTGTGACGATCCTGCCCGGCTGGTTCGGGCTTAAAGGGGTTGTTGTTGATATCACGATCATGCAGATCGCACAAAGTGTGTTCATTTATTTAGGCATCCCGTTCCTGGCAGGCGTGATCAGCCGCTTCGTTCTTTTACGCACCAAAGGACGCGCGTGGTATGAAGAAGTTTTTATCCCGCGCATCAGCCCTATGACCTTGATCGCGCTGTTGTTCACGATCTTTGTGATGTTCTCTTTTAAGGGGGAATATATCGTGAAGATCCCGTTTGATGTGCTCAGGATCGCGGTGCCTCTGCTTATTTATTTTGTCGTGATGTTCTTTATTTCATTCTTGATGGGAAGAAAGACCGGTGCGGATCACGCAAAGACGGTGACGCTCTCTTTTACGGCGGCAAGCAATAATTTTGAGTTGGCGATCGCGGTCGCCATCGCTGTTTTTGGCATCAACTCGGGCGCGGCATTTGCGGCGGTCATCGGGCCTCTGGTCGAGGTTCCGGTCATGATCGCGCTTGTCAATGTCGCCCGAAGATTGAATAATAAAGTTGTAATAAAAAAAGCGTGTTGTTCATAAGAAAGGAATGATGCAATGAAAGAAAAAGTCCTTTTCGTGTGTATCCATAATTCCGCGCGTAGCCAGATGGCCGAGGAGTTGTTGCGGAAGCTTGCAGGGGAAAGGTTTGAGGTCGAAAGTGCCGGCATCGAACCGGGAAAACTTAATCCCGTTGTGATCGATGTCCTCAAAGAACTTGGTATTGATATTTCCAATAAAAAGACGCAGGCTGTGGCAGATCTTTTAAAGAGCGCCAAGCGCTTCGACTATGTGATCACCGTCTGTGATGAAACAAGCGCCGAGCGTTGCCCTATTTTTCCCGGCCCTGCCAAGCGCCTCCACTGGGGCTTTGTCGATCCGTCGAAGTTTGAAGGTTCTATTGAAGAAAAACGCCATCAAACCCGACTCGTCCGCGATCAGATCACAGCCCGAATAGAACAATGGCTCAAAGACTATGTTTGACAAGAAAAGTAGGGACACGATGACTTTCCACAAAAGTCATCGTGTCCCTACTTTTTAACGTGAAAGTATGGTATAAGAAATAGTCGAGAGCGTCATCAAGGCCATCGGAGACAAGTCATGTCCTACACCCCGGAGTTCAGTAATCAGCGTAAGGATGCGCGTGTCAGCCTCGAGTTGCCGGTGCGTATCAGCATTGGTTCCCAGCTTACTCTCCAGGGATTGTTGAAAGACCTTTCTTTAAAGAGCGCCTTCATCAGGATCAAATACAGTGTTTATGTTCAGGCTAATGATGAGGTAGGGTTTTCCATCTCAAGTGCGCCTGAGAAAGCAGATGATCATATTTATGGCAAAGCCTGCATTTCGCGTATCGTACCGGGCGAGGGGTTTGCTATTTATTTTACCCATATGGAAGATACAGCCACCAAGCGCCTTAAGAAGATCATGACGCCCTGACGCGTTGCTTCCGTCCCGTCTTCTCAATTATTTAGGACCATCCCATGTCTTCCATCAAGAAAATACCTAAACGCCATCAGCCCAAAGGTTTTGAAGTGTTGTATGAGGACGATCATCTGATCGTCGGCAACAAGGCGCCTGGCCTGTTAACGGTCGGGGCATTGTGGGAGCGCGAGCATACGGTCCATCAGCTGCTTAATAAGTATGTGCGCAAAGGCAATTCAACGTCGAGGAAGCGCGTGTTCGTTGTCCATCGCCTTGATCAGGCGACATCCGGGGTGCTGATGTTCGCCAAGAGCGAGCGGGTGCACTTCTTGCTTAAAGAAGGTTGGAAAGATGTTCAGAAGACCTACTATGCCATTGTGCACGGCCGGATGCCTAAGCCGTCGGGAACGATCTCAAGCTATCTTCAGGAGGATGAGGATTATGTGGTGCATTCCAGCGCTGACAGCGGCGAGGGCAGGCTTTCGCATACCGCCTATACTGTTGAGCGCGAGACGCCACGGTTCAGTTTGCTTAAGATAGATCTACTTACTGGTCGCAAGAACCAGATCCGCGTGCATATGGCGGATCAGGGGCATCCAATCGTCGGAGATGATAAATACGGCCGTCCCGGCGGTGTCCGTTACCCGCGCCTTTTTCTTCATGCACAACAGATCTCATTCGTGCATCCTCTTTCCCACAAGCCCCTTGTCTTTACCGCCGATCTCCCAGGCCCTTTTACAACCCTCTTGGGAGGGCGTTGAACAAGTATACTTGGACATATACTTGTCATAGACCCTTTGATGTGGTATATTCAAGGTGGAGGTAAGACATGGCACAACTGACTATTTATATAGATGACGAGACGTTAGGGAAGATATCAAAGTCGGCAAAGCTCGACGATGACTCCGTGTCGGCCTGGGTCAAGAAGCGTTTGACCGGTTCGATGACTGACGCCTGGCCTAAGGATTATTTCAAGGTCTTCGGCTCATTGCGGCAAGCGGATATAGCGCGACCCAAACAGCCGGATGCTAAAAAAGACTGCGCGCGGGAGGTCCTGTGACGTTCTTTCTTGATACAGATATTTGCATTTTTGCTCTTCGCGGGACGCATCCGGCCTTGATCGAAGAGTTCCAGTCGCGTAAGCCCGATGCCATCAAGATCCCCAGTATTGTTGCGGCCGAGCTTTGGCTGGGCGCCTATAAATCGTCGAACTCGTCCACAGCACAGAAAGCTGTTGAGGCATTCCTCGAGCCTTTCGAGATCATTTCTTTTGACGATAAAGGTGCGGAGGCTTATGCGGCTTTACGCGCTGATCTTGAAGAGAAAGGGAAGCCGATAGGGCCTAATGACCTGGTGATTGCGGCAACAGTGTTGGCTCATCGAGGCGTTCTTGTGACCCATAACCTCAAAGAGTTCTCACAGGTTCCTGGCTTAAGAACACAGGATTGGTTGGCGAGCGGTTCGGGGAAGAAGTAATATTATTCCGCCCATCATTCGTGTTTTATTTCCTTCCGTGCAAGACTATTCTCCCTAATATCCTCATTGCGTAGTATAATGAAGAATTCTTCCATTTACCGTATGAGGCTTCGATGACATTAACAGGACAAGTGATCAAGGAATTGGCAGGGGACACGATCTTTTTGCGCGGGGAAGAATATTTCCGGGCAGGAATGGTGCGTTCCCTGACGTGGAAAGGCGACCGGGCACATGCTGAAGTGCATGGCTCCAAGCGTCGTCCATATAAAGTGGTGGCGTCTTTCCGTCATGGCAGGCCGCTGGTGCGTTGTTCATGCCCTCACGGAACTGCCGGTGTTTTTTGCAAGCATGCGGTCGCGCTTTTGTTATACATGATGGGCCTCGGTGAGACAGGTGAGTCTGAGAATGACCCTGCTGAAGACGACGACACGCTTGATACAGCCGCTGGTATATCAGAGGCTGGTCGTGAAGAGATGCCAGAGACCAGCGGGATCAGTGCTTTTCTTTCGTCGATCGATACGCCTGTCCAGCTTAAAATAGGACTTACCGTCAAAGGACTGCGCAGTTCAGCCAAAACAGGCATCCCGTTCTCGCTTTCCGTGGAATACCGCGGCCGAACGCTTTCCGTGACTGATATTGATGATCTGTTAGGTGATGCTTTTCTTTCTGACGAGAACCTTCCTCCGTTATCTGCTTTTACATCAGCGCAACATCATTTTCTTCATGTCTTAAAAGGTTTTGTGCGTGAGCCTGATTCCGTCGGAGAGATCGTGTTGTGGCGTTTGCTGCCATTGCAGCTCGGCATTTTACTCGACCTGGTCAGCCGTTTTGAAGGGATCGAGATCATTGAGCCCAGGACAGCCCGGGTTTTTACTTTTGTGACCACACCTTTGGTGGGACTTAAGCTCGGCGTGCGCACGTTATCCACGGATAAAGTCGCGGTCAAGGCAGGTCTCGTGGATCCTCTTTATCCTGATCAGGCCTGGACGAAAAAAGATGTGATCTCAGGAAGTCATGTGTGGCTCTTTCATGAACCGAGTTTGTCTTTTCGTCTGTTAGACCCGAGGATCGAAGAACGTGTGTTGACTTATTTTCTGGATGAGGAACAGGCGCTCACGTCGCTCGAACGTCAACATTTTCTTATCGCTGCTTTGCCGCGGCTTCGCGAATGTGCTGTTGTTGAGGTTGATGACAAGAAAACATGCGCGGCGCGTCTTGAGGCCCATGTGCCGCGTGCGCGTTATGAGATAGATGTTAAACGCGGGAAGCTGGTGCTTGCGCTCATGTTTGTTTATGGCAAAGCGAGCGCGTCGTATACGAGAAGTGAGAATTCGGTATATTTAGAGTGGGCTGATGCTGATGGTGCTGTTCTGGTCCGCCGTGATCTGATGCGGGAAGAGGAAATAGCGCATGCACTTATCAGCGTGTGTCATTGTGTTTTTGATGAAGACGGGAATGCTTTTCATTTCACGTCTCCCGAGGACACATTTGAATTCTTGTCGGTGCACGCAAAAAGACTGGATGATGAGGGTGATGTTCTTTTGTCGGAGAAAGCACGAGCGCTTTATCAGGGGACAACGGGGCTTAATACGCGCGTCAGGGTCAGTTCGCTTGGGATCGACTGGTTTTCTTATGATATTTCTTATAGCCGTGACGGGAAAGAATTGGATATCCCTATTGAGTTGTTGCGGGAGAATTTGGCTCAGGGAAAGAAATTTATTCGTCTAAAGAGCGGGGAATTCATTCCGCTTAATGCTGAAGCGTTTGGCCGTATCGGAAGCCTCCTCGATGAACGCGACCGTGAAAATAAATTAATGCTGGCGCATATTCCTTTTGTGATGGATGACCTGCGTGCGAAGGGTATTACGGTCGAGGTGGATGCTGAGACAGAGCGGTTATATGAAGAATTAAAACGTTTCAAAGGTGTTGATGAGGTTCAGATGCCTGCGTCTGTTGCCGGTGTTCTGCGTGATTATCAGCGCCATGGGGTCAACTGGCTGACGTTCATCCGTAAATTCCGTTTCGGCGGTATTCTCGCAGATGAAATGGGTTTAGGTAAGACGTTGCAGACGCTGGCCATGATCTGTCAGGCGAAAGAAGATGGCGTTAAACTGCCATGTCTGGTCGTTTGTCCGACAACACTTGTCTGGAACTGGGAAGCGGAAGTGAAGAAATTCCTGCCCGGGATGAAGACGCTTGTTATCGGCGGGAATGATCGTCGCAGCCGTTTGCAGAAGATCCCTGAGGTTGAGATCGTGATCACCTCCTATGCACTTCTGCGTCGGGATGTCGAATATTATGCGCCGTATCATTTTCATTATTTGATCCTTGATGAAGCACAAAATATCAAGAACCGTCATACATTGAGTGCTCAGGTCACCAAACGTCTGAAGGCTGATCATCGTCTGGCATTAAGCGGAACGCCTCTTGAGAATAGTATTGCGGACCTTTGGTCGATCTTTGACTTTTTAATGCCGTCTTTTCTGGGGACCTACGAGCGGTTCCGTGAGATCTATGAAACGCCTATTGTCCAGGGTCAGGACAGCCAGAAGCTGACCGAACTTTCTAGGCGTATAGCGCCTTTTGTGTTGCGCCGTCTCAAACACGATGTGATCAAGGAATTGCCGGAGAAGATCGAGCAGACCGCTTTTTGTGAACTGGAGCCGGCGCAGGCGAAACTTTATGCTTCAATGGCGGATCAGGCGCGCAAGGAAGCGCTCGAGGCCTATCGCACTAATGGACTTGGCAAAAGTCGCATGCTTATCCTGACGCTGTTACTGCGTTTGAGGCAGATCTGCTGTCATCCCCAGATCGCGGGTGTCGCGCTTAAACACCAGATCGGCGTATCGGCGAAGACAGATCTTTTTAAAGAAATGTTGCAGGAGCTTTTATCTTCAGGTCATCGCGTTCTCGTATTTAGTCAGTTCGTTGAAATGCTTAAGATCCTCAAGGAATATCTGGAGCATGAAAAGATCACGTTCGAATATATGGACGGGAAAACAAAGAACCGCCAGGAACGCGTCGAGCATTTTAATACGGATAAGGATGTGAAAGTTTTCTTGTTGAGTCTTAAGGTCGGCGGCTTGGGCCTTAATTTGACGTCGGCGGATACGGTTATTTTATATGAGCCGTGGTGGAACCCGGCGGTGGAACAACAGGCCATTGACCGTACGCACCGCATGGGACAGAAGAACGCTGTGCTCGCCTATCACCTGATCGCCCGCGGCACCATCGAGGAGCGGATCTTAGAGTTGCAGGAACGCAAGAAGTCCATGATGAACGCACTCGTCTTGTCTGATGAGACCGTCTTTAAGAGCCTCGGCTGGGAAGACATCAAATTCCTCCTCGACCTTAAGGAATAGCTATATTCCGGTCAGAACATTTCGAATATTATACGTCATCCCGAACGCAGTGAGGGATCGCCGAGTGTACCGGATGCCAAGGTGTTGAGGCCAGCGGGATGTCTTTGCTGCTCAGACAGAAAAAACTGCCTTTTCTATTAGGGTTTTCGGGTCGGCAGTTTTTTAACTCGCATCAAAGACATCCCACAGGCCTCTTGCCGGTCAATAAAAAAATATAAATGAATAGCCCAATCTTTTAATACATCCGTATCACTCACCCCTGCAATGAGATGCATCAGAGAAGAATGTCTTCCAGCGGGCTGGCAGCCCCCTTGTTTTTCTTCTTTTATAAGTAGATACTTATTAAAGGTGGAATGAGCGTCATAATAAGGGGATAGGCGTTGAAAAAGATACTGCACTTGTTATTGATTTTATTCTTGATCCTCACAGGAACACCTGTCGGGGCATCGGGCATTGTTCTGCCTGAACCTGGGGCATTGGTGAGTTTTTCGTCTTCGTATCAGCCGCCGGTCTTGGTCGGGATCAAGGCCTACAGTAAAGAGCCGTTCCGTTTTGATCTTATTGTTGATCAAGGTGACGGAGCTGATGATGCGCCCGCCTTGAAGGATGAGATCACGCGCCTCGCGAAATATTTCATGGCGGCGCTTACTATTCCTGAAAAAGATCTTTGGGTTAATTTGTCCCCCGATGAACATGACCGTATCGTGCCCGAACTTTTTGGTCAAACTGAAATGGGCAGAGACCTTTTGGCACAGGATTATTTGCTTAAGCAGATCGCCTCTTCTGCTATTTATCCGGATGAGGCGATCGGAAAGAAATTCTGGGATGAGGTATACCGCACGGCTCAGGAGCGTTTGGGAACGACCGAGATACCTTTTGATGCACGCAACCGTGTGTGGATCGTTCCGGCAGAGGTTACGGTTTATGAAAGACCTGATGCTAAAGACGCGACCGCTGTTGTGGTCAGTTCTCATTTGAAGGTCATGACCGAGGTGGATTATCTGGCGATGGCAAAAGACCGCGGACAGTCCATCGCATCAACCGCACCATTGGTAGAACAAGGTTCAGACCTTGCTGTGTCTGTAATGCGTGAGGTCGTTCTTCCAGCGTTGGAAAAAGAAGTCAATGAAGGCGCGCATTTTGCACGCCTGCGTCAGATCTATCATTCGTTCATTCTTGCGAGTTGGTATAAAAAGAAGGTCAAGGACACGCTTTTGGCATCGGTCTATGTGGATCAGAAGAAAGTGCCTGGGGTTGATACAGGAGACCCGGCGGCGGTGGAGGAGATCTATCAGCAGTATGTGGCGTCGTTCAAACAGGGCGCGTTCAATTTGATCAAGGAAGAGCACGACTCTGCCTCCGGAGCGCTAATTCCGCGTAAATATTTTTCCGGCGGGATCGTCCTCGTGGATGCGTCAATGAAGATCTCAAAGGTTGTAGGGCTGGGCTCCCTTATTGGACGTCATTTGCTTCTGGCTGGAATGGGGCTTTTGCCGGAACGTAACGCTTTAGGAGTTATTCCGGCAGATGTTAGGCGCCGTCTCTTTCTGGATCCAGCGGTTTCTTATCATGATATTCTTCAGTCGAGAAAACAGGGGCGGACAAAACGGGTTCTTTGCGGGAATATCGGGTCATTTGTACGCTTTGCAGATGGTTGGCCTATTTTCCAGACCACGATCCAGGAGATCGATCATGTTTTTACGACTATCTTGAATGGTTCACTGATCGATCGTATCGCGCATGATGCCGCTATTTTTGGTGATAAGCCTTTTTATGTGCTTGATTGGGGAGCAGGGGATCTGCGTGCGGCTAAAGGCTTGCTGGTGGAAATGCGCAAGCGCGGGATCAACAATGTTCGCGTGATCGCAACGACTGAAACGATATATCCGCGCATGATCAATGACCTGGAGATGGAGCCAGCGATCTCGATGGTTGTGGCACCTTTCCAGACGACGGGAGAGGTGCTGGAAAAGGTATTACCTGAAGGATCCCTTATTCAGGCTGGCTATAGTAAGAACGGTTTTCACTTTATTCTTCATGAACAGTGGCGTCGAAGAGAGGTGACTCTTCATTTTAAGGCTTTGAATAGGTTTTTCTCATCGGATGGTTTCTTTGTGTTCAATGTCGAGTATCCCAGGTTGGTGAAGACTTTTTATTCTTTACTTTCCGGGAAAGACGGGATCAAGCGTGAAGGCATTTGGACGTCACTGAATATCAAGGTGATGGAGGAGTCTCGACAAAGTTTTCGTTCGGGCGCGCTTCCGGAGGTTATTCATGTTGTGGCGGGCAAGGGGTTTGCTGCTGAAGGCAACACAGACGATGCTTCAGAAAAGATCAAGGCCGTTGACCCGAGATTTTATGATGATTTCGGTGGTGGTACACGGACAAGCCGGGATTTGTTTGCTACACACTATGGCCCTCTTCTGAAAGGCGAGGTTAAGAAAATGGTGCATGATGGTGTTGATATTAATGAGGCATTGGTCCTTGGATTCGGGAATTCTTATCAGGAGCTGGAAAAGGTCAAAGCTGTTACAGGGGCATCGGTGATCCATGGCATGGAAATTCAGGCGGGGCGCATCAAGGTGGCGCAAGAATATTATCAGAGCAAAAATGAACCGGGAAAAGTTGAATACAAAATATATCAGAGATCTTTTGAAGACACCTTGCCGCTTCCCGACAACAGTATCGGTGTTATTTTTGGTCAGAACCTGACGATCTCTGAAGATCTTCCTGATGAGATGGCTCAGGAATTGTTGAGGGTCTTAAAGCCGGGCGGGATCATTTTTCTCACCGCCTTCGTTGGTGATGGATTTAATGAGATATTAAGAGCTGAGGGGGATTTTATTCTTCCGGAAAGCAGTTCTTCTGTTATTTTCCGCAGATCAATAGAAAAGCATCCGGCGGCTTCTTTAGATGCGGATGTGATAGCGGCTCCGGCCGGCGGCATCGACCTCGGTGCCGGCACGATGGATATGTTTGTAGATGCCGCGGGCGGACAAGTCCATTTTGATACATGGAGCAAGGAACAATTGAATGCTTATCAGAACACCCTTGGCTTTTCTCCCGTTATCTTTGATCTCAAACCGTTGAAGCCGGCCTCGTCAATCCCGGAGGTTGAGCGGGTGTTGTTTCCCAATGGATAGGCGGTTTTATTTACCTGTTGAAAATCACAACACTTTCGCTACAATAAACCCTGCTTAAAAAAGGGGGAGATGTGAACAAGGTCAATATTGGACTGATCCAGCATTCCTGTAGTGATAGCGTCGGTAAGAATTTTGATAAAGTGCTTGGGATGATCGCTTCTGCTGCTAAAAAAGGGGCAAAGATCATCGCGACCCAGGAACTGTTCAAGTCGCGTTATTTCTGTCAGCACGAATCCTACGAGCTCTTTAAACTTGCTGAACCGGTGAGTGAGAAAGCCGCAGTCGTCAAGGCATTGTCTTCTCTCGCCAAGAAATATAAAGTTGTCATTGTGGCCTCTCTTTTTGAGAAACAGGCCGAGGGTGTTTATTACAACACGACCGCGGTACTTGATGCCGACGGAAAGTATCTTGGCAAATACCGCAAGATGCATATCCCTGATGACCCTCAATTTTATGAAAAGTTTTATTTTGCGCCTGGTGATCTGGGATATCAGGTCTTTAAGACAAAATATGCGGATATCGGCGTTCTTATTTGCTGGGACCAGTGGTATCCCGAAGCGGCACGTTTGACTGCGCTTAAGGGCGCACAGATCATTTTCTATCCGACTGCGATCGGCTGGCTTCCGGCGGACAAGGCTGAATACGGTGTGCGTCAGCACGATTCCTGGGAGACGATCCAGCGCGCACATGCTATTGCTAACGGCTGTTTTGTGGCGGCGACGAACCGTGTGGGATATGAGCCGAACCCGGAAAAGGGCAAGGAAGGTATTGAGTTCTGGGGGCAGAGCTTTGTGGCTGATCCTTATGGAACGGTCGTGAAGCGTGCTTCTGTAAATAAGGAAGAGGCTCTCATTGTCTCTGTTGATCTTGATGTGATCGCTTCCAAACGTGTGCAGTGGCCTTTTTTGCGTGATAGACGTATTGATAGTTACAGCGCTTTATATAAACGGTTCGACAATGAAAAATAAATTTCACGATCTGATACGTCAAGGTTACAGGATGCCCGCCGAGTGGGAACCCCATCAGGGCACATGGCTTTCGTATCCTCATAATCCAAAAAGTTTCTTCACCGCCCTTAAATCTGCTCAGGATGCTTTTGCAGATATGGTGATGCATCTGGCCAAGGTTGAAGAGGTTCACATTAACGTTAATGACGATGCGATGGAACGTGCGCTTAAACTTAAGCTCAAGAAGCGCAAGGTCACAAAAAATGTGTTCCTGCATCGTTTTCCGACGAATGACGCCTGGTGCCGGGATCATGGTTGTATTGTCCTTAAGCATCAAAAGACAGGCGCGCGGGTTGCCACTGATTGGATCTTTAATGCATGGGGCGGAAAATATCCCTCGGCCAAGGATAACAGGATCGCTAAGAAGATGTCCTCATTCCTCGGGCTTCCGTGTTTTTCATATCCTCTGGTCATGGAGGGCGGGTCCATTGATGTCAATGGTGCCGGCGTGCTCTTGACCACAGAATTGTGCCTGCTCAACAAGAACCGTAATCCGCATTTGAACAAAGAAGAGATCGAGACGGCGCTCAAGTCAAATCTTGGTGTGAAAAAGATCCTGTGGCTCAAAGATGGCATCGCGGGTGATGACACCGACGGACACATTGATGATATCGCGCGCTTTACAGATAAAAATACGATCGTAACGGTTAAGGAAAAGAACAAAGCGGATGAGAACCACGCAATATGCCGCGACAATATTGAGCGCTTGAAGAGTTTTCGCAACCTGGATGGGAAACCGTTCCGTATTGTGACGCTCCCGATGCCTGAACCCCGTTATTATCGCAAAGATGAACGTCTTCCGGCGAGTTATGCGAACTTTTATATTGCCAACGGGATCGTTCTGTTGCCGGTATTCAACTGTGCCCAGGATAAAGAAGCGATCCGCATTCTTAAAGGTCTTTTCAAAGGCCGTCGCATTGTTCCCATTGATGCAACTGACATTATCGTCGGCCTCGGCACATGCCATTGCCTTTCCCAGCAAATTCCGTTATAAACCAATGCCGACCAGGGGACATGTTGCCCCGCCATCAAAACAACAAGCAGGGCTACGTGTCCCCAAGCACGTTGCCAAGCGACTCAACCATTGAATGTGAAAGCATCCCAGGTAAACAACGGCAGGCGAACCAATAGAAAATCAAAACGTAAGGAATGGGCTTGCCATTTTTACGGAGTAAAAATGGCGCCCCCTGGGGGAATCGAACCCCCATCACCAGCTCCGGAGGCTGGTGCTTTATCCGTTAAGCTAAGGGGACAGTAGGCGAAATTGTAACATAAACATAAAATTTGCAGTAGCGAAATTTCCTTATTGCGCACCTTTTTTGTGGTTATTCCGGTCTTTTATTATTTTAGTGATGCGCGCCTGCAGGCTTGAGAGTATAATCCTTTGAAAAGGAGACACTTATGTTCAGAAAATGTATTTGGATCTTTATTGTGTTGTTTTTTGCGGGGGTGCTTGTTCCTGTGGTTCATGCACAACAGGAGCGTGATTACAGCCCTGTTCATGAGAAACGCAAAGCCTGGAAGGATAAAAAGAAAAAGAAGGTTTATACATCAAAGAAGACCCCGGACGTTAAGGTCAATGTAAGTTCTGATGCCGAGGCCCCGACAGATAAACAAAGCGCTCCGGTAAAGGTAATAGAAGTTAAACCCGAAGTGGCTCTGGGGCAAGATGGAAAGCCCGTTGTTGTTGCCCCGCAAGTAAAAGCAGAGGCCGAGGTAAAAGAAATACCCAAGAAGAAAAGCATGCGTAAGAAAAGAGTTTATGGTTCCAAGAAAGCCGCTCCTGATAAGAAAGAAGGCGTAACGATCAATGCGATGACCAATAGCGATGAGGCTTCCTCGTCGTCACAATGATCTTTGAATGAATTGGAGGAATTTATGGAAGTGAAACAAAATAACGGTAAAGAACAAAAAAAGGGATTTTGGGCGAATCTTTTTGCAAAGCTTGATCAGAAGATGGAAGAGAAGGCCAAGTCCGGCGGTTGCTGTTGCTGTTCGGGTGATAAGAAGGATAAGAAATGCTAGAAAAACTCGGTAGTTGGGTCGCGCTTCATGTTTTCCGTCTCAACGAAGGAAGTCGTCTGGCTGAAGCTGTTTCTTTTTTTGTTGAAGATACGATCAAGATCACGGCGCTTCTTCTTGTTCTTATCTTTCTAATAGGCGTGGTCCGTTCTTTTATCCCTCATGAAAAGATCCGTCGTTGGATGAGTAAGACCGGTCTGGCGGGGCATTTTTTCGCCGCTCTTTTTGGTGCGGTCACTCCTTTTTGTTCGTGTTCGTCCATTCCTATCTTTTTTGCGTTCCTCAAAGCGGGCGTTCCGCTCGGCGTGATGTTCTCATTCTTGATCACGTCTCCCGTGGTCAATGAGTATGTTGTTGTCCTTATGTTCGGGGCGTTCGGGTGGAAGATCGCTGTCGCGTATGTGCTAAGCGGTATGCTCATCGGTATTGTTTCCGGGATATTGCTCGGGCGCATGAAACTTGAAAAACATCTGGTCGAGGATTTTGTTTTTAATAGCGATAATGCGCCATCCTTACCGGTCTTTTCGACTTTCATGAGTCGTATTTCCTTCGGTTGGCGGGAGGCCATTTCGATCACGCGCAAGATATGGGGATGGATACTCGTCGGTGTTGGTGTGGGCGCGATCATCCATAACTATGTACCCCGCGAAACGATCGATGGTCTTATATCGGCAACAGGTGTTTTCTCCGTGCCTGTAGCGACATTGCTTGGGGTCCCTCTTTATGGGAGCTGTGCGGCCGTTGTTCCCATCGCGGTCGAGTTGTTCCAAAAAGGGATGCCGTTGGGGACGGCCCTGTCTTTCCTGATGGCGATCTCGGCGCTCAGCTTGCCTGAAGCGGTGATGCTCCGTCGGGCGATGAAATTGCCGCTTATTATGATGTTTTTTTGCGTGACCGCGCTCGCGATCATGATCACGGGGTATATTTTTAATTTCCTACAGGTTGTTCTGGTCTGATCATTCATAGGGAGAGAAGATGAGAAAACTTTTTCTGATGTGCTTTCTTTCTTTGATCTTAGGGATGCTGATAGCAGTCTTGATGGATACCTCATCCGCCATGGCTGCTCCCGCCTATGGCACTGCTATGCCCGAGAAGAAAGGAACTTTCTGGGGCCTACAGCATTATTATGTTGATCGCCGGAACCTTGGTAATGATCTGGGGACTGTTCATAGTTACCAGAATTATCTGACGATGTCATACGGGGTCCTTGACTGGTTATCGCTCGACCTTAAGTTGAGTTTATACAGCACCTTTCGGCATAATAGCGCGGATGGGAGCCAGATGCGTTATGACCGTTCTGTCTGGGGCGGGGGCTATGGCTTTCGGATAAAGCTTCATGAGAAAGACCCATGGAAGACCGTAACGGGTTTTCAGCATTTCAGCATCCATCCGATGACCGTCAAGAGGGACGGACACAAGAACAACGGCATTCTCGAAGATTGGCAATTCTCCTTGTTGGAATCTTACAAAACGAAATATGTGACCCCTTATGCGGGCGTGCGTTATACGGTCATGGACTACATCCATACACTTGATAATGAGCGCAACCGTATCAATTCAGATGATGCCCGCCGCTTTGGTTTGATCTTCGGGATGGATATCCCTTTAAGCCCTGATGTGTGGTTGAATTTCGAGTCAGATTGGCAAGATGGAGGTTCTGCTACAGGGGGCGTCCACTTCCGTTTTTGACCCTTGCGGGCACCTGGTCCGTATGTTTTTCTTTTCTGTGGATAAATATTTTTCGTCCCCGTTTTTCCTCGTCGGTGTTCTTCTTGATATTCAGGAAATTATTTATTGCATTGCACGAAAATAGATGTTAAATTTTTACTTGTATCCGACATTTGTTCGTGCCTTTTTGCGGTTGGAAAAGCAAATAAAGAAACTGAAGAATTGTATCGATAAGTAAGAAAAAAGCTGTATAGAATATACACAGGTTCATTACGTTTATGTGCGATCTGTGTATTTTTTTCATCGGGTTTAACAGGCGAAGTGTGTCCTTTTAAAATGGGAAGAAGGAAAAAGAAATGAAACAACCCGCTGTCGCGTTGAAAGAGCCGCTCAATCTGGAGGATGTCCTCAGGGATGCCGAGGGTTTAGTGAATGAAAAGGCCTTTCAGTCGATCACCATTGGGATGAGGGTCCCGAAAGATTATTTCGTCACCAAAGGCTGCGGTGAGTGCGATATCACGGTGCACGCGGGTTCGTTCCATCTGGCACTTCGTGATGCCGGGATCGAGCGGTATAACGTGATGACCTATTCTTCAATTATGCCCGGTATTGCGCGCGAAGTGAAGAAGCCCAAGGACGCGGTCCATGGCGCTGTCATGGAAACGATCATGGCGTGTGCTAATGCTGAAAAAGGTGTTCGTGCGACGGCCGGTATCATTTATGGCTGGCTTTTTAATCGCAAGACCAAGGAACGTTTTGGTGGATTGGTCTGTGAATATAACGGTTCTCTTCCTGAAGAAGATGCGGGGGAACAGCTTCGTTCCAGCCTTCAGACACTTTATACGAACGGATTCTCCGAGGATTTCGATCTTCGTGAAGAACGCCTGACCATGAAAAGTTTTATCCCGAAAAAGAAATACGGCACCTCACTCGTGGCGATCTGCTTCACCAGCCATGTGTGCCCGGTAATAAGTATTCGTTGAACATATCTTAAGGGATACACGCTTGACTTAATGTGAGTAAAGCCTGTATCCCTTATTCTTTAAACAATGGAGTTAAGAATGGGAAAAATGACGAAGAAAGAAATTTTAAAGGGTACGATCAAACATATTGATATCAAGAGCATTGATTCTACAAAGATCATTGATGCGATGCGTGAGATGTCTTTTACGTCACGTGATACGGCGCGCGCAACAGATATCCTGGTGAAGATGATCAATGAGAAGGGCAGTGCCAATATCCTTTGTATCGCAGGTTCGACCAGCGCCGGCGGATGTATGCAGGTGTATGTGGATATGGTCAAGGCCAACATGGTCGATGCTGTTGTTTCGACGGGGGCAAGCATTGTTGATATGGACTTTTTTGAAGCGCTTGGATTCAAGCATTATAAAGGCACGCCTCAGGTGGATGATAAGGTGTTGCGTTCGCTTTATATTGACCGCATTTACGATACTTTTATCAGTGAGGAAGATCTTCAGGTGTGTGATAAGACGATCCATGAGATCGCTGATGGCCTTGAACCGCGTCCGTATTCTTCACGTGAATTCATCAAGGAGATGGGGCGTTATCTGACAAAGAAATCAAAGAAAAAGGATTCGCTCGTTCAGGTTTGTTTTGAAAAAGATGTGCCGATCTTCTGTCCTGCGTTCAGTGATTCATCTGCCGGGTTCGGGCTTGTGCTTCATCAGGTGAGAAATCCGAAAGCACATATGTCGATCGACTCAGTGAAGGACTTTTATGAATTGACCCAGATCAAGATGAAGGCGCCGACGTCAGGCTTGTTCATGATCGGTGGAGGCGTGCCGAAGAACTTTGCGCAGGATACGGTTGTGTGCGCCGAAGTGCTTGGTGTTGAAGTCCCAATGCATAAATATGCCGTGCAGATCACGGTGGCGGATGTGCGCGACGGAGCATGCTCAAGTTCGACTCTCAAAGAGGCTGCTTCATGGGGCAAGGTTGATACCGTGTTCGAACAGATGGTCTATGCGGAAGCGACGACCGTTGTTCCGCTCATGGTCAGCTATGCCTATCATAATTCAAGCTGGAAGAGCCGCAAGTCTCGTCAGTTCGCGAAAATGTTTGATGCCAAGTAAGGAGAGGGTGTATGAATCGCAAAGATCATAAGGGAGAGGTGACATCCAAGGTGCTGGAAGACAGCACTGCCCTGATCGTTGATTTTGAGAAACTCCGTAAGGTCGCTGAATGTCAGGACCCTGTTGTTCCGGTTATTGTGCAGGATGCGGATTCAAGGGAAGTTCTTATTTTAGCGTATGCCAATGAGCGCGCGTTGAAACATACATTAGAGTCGGGATTGGCAACATTTTGGAGTACGTCACGTAATGAGCTTTGGATCAAGGGGAAGACTTCGGGGGATGAGCTGAAGATCGTTGAAGTGCGCGTGAATTGCGAACAAAATTCTCTTCTTTACCTTGTGCGGTTGGTCGGTAAAGGGTCGTGCCATGTGAAAGATGGTTCGGGGCAAGCCCGCTTCGGTTGCTATTATCGTCGGATCAAGGGGGAAGATCTTATTTTCTTATAATAAGAAAATACTTAATATTAAATTAAAAAGCCCGGAAAATATACCGGGCTTTCTTTTATTCCTAATTTTACGGGTTTAGAATATAATATATTTCTGATAGTTCTGCTTTTACTTATTTGTTAGGTGAAGGAGTCTTATGAAACGCCCAGTTGTTTTATGTGTAGATGATGAGATCAATATATTAAAGAGCCTTGAACGTTGTTTCTCGACGGAGGATATAGAGATCCTGCTTGCGTTGTCAGGTAAGGAGGCCCTCTCGATCCTGCAACAGCGGGGAGGGGAAATAAATGTAATGATCATTGATCAGAAAATGCCTGAAATGACAGGGGATGAGCTTTTAAAAAGCATCCGGTATAATTTTCCTCTTTTGCCGGTGATCATGTTGTCCGGATATGCTGATTTTGAGAGCCTTGTCCGTGTGATCAGCAGCGGGGACTTGGCGTATTTTATTGCGAAACCTTGGAGCAATAAGGAATTGGTCGAGCTTGTGTATACGGCGTTACGGAAATCCCTTTTGGCTAAGAGAGAAAAAGGAGCGGGGCAATGAGATCATTGATCATGATCGGGCTTGTCTTCGGGTGTTTTCTTCTGGCCTGTGGGCAAAAGAGATCGCCTCCTGTTCCGTCGCAGGAGCTTGTGATCTTATGGGCGAAGTGGGCGCCTTCAGATTATCTTCAGAAGCTGTCTGAAGGGTTTACCCGTGAGACAGGTGTTAAAGTGCGGATCGAGCAGGTGAGTTGGGATCGTTATTACGATGTGTTCTTTGGTGCGATGAAGGGAAAAAGCACAACATATGATATGGTTGGCGGGGATTCGCAGTGGCTGGGGCTGAGTGTTGCCAATGGTTATTACGTAAATTTGACGGAGTGGTTCAAGAGGAACGATGTTGCTGACAAGATGACAGAAACATCAGTGCTGGGGTATGCGGAATATCCCAGAGGACTCAAAAGATATTGGGCTGTTCCCCTTGAGGGGGATGCCATGGGCGTTGCTTATCGCAAGGACCTTTTTGAAGATAAGAAAGAAAAAAAAGATTTTCACGCACGCTTTGGGTATGAATTGGCTGTGCCCCAAACATGGGAGCAATTGAGGGATATTGCATCTTTCTTTTATCGTCCGGAGAAAGGTTTATATGGCGTCAATGTCTGGGCGAGCGAGGATTATGATGGTCTTACGATGGGGGTTCAGACGCTCATATGGTCGTATGGTGCAAGCTTGGGGAATGATACTTCTTTTAAAGTAAAAGGATTCTTGAATACACCGGCTGCCGCGAAAGCGTTGAAATTATATAAAGAAATGCATCGGTGTGGCGCACCAGAATGGAAGGATGCATATCTTGATACGAATAAAGCCTTCTTTGCTGGTAAGGCTGTGATGGTCATGGGATATTTTGCTTTTTTCCCCGATCTTCTTGATCCGGCGCAAAATCCTTATGCCAAGGCCACGGGTTTCTTTGCTAATCCTGCCGGCCCTTCGGGTCGGTTCACTTCTTTAGGAGGGCAGGGACTTTCGATCATCCGTTTTTCTAAACAAAAAGAATTGTCACTTAAGTTCGTTGAATGGTTCATCCGGGAAGATGTTCAGCATGAATGGGCGCGTCTGGGTGGATATTCCTGCAGTAAGGCGGTCATTCATTCTGAAGAATTTTTGAACGCCACGCCTTATAACAGGGCGTTGACAGAATCTCTTGGGTTCATGAAAGATTTCTGGGCTGTACCTGAATATATTGAATTGCTTGGGGTTTCTCAGAAGCATTTTCATGATTTCTTATTTAAGGATGATGTTCCTGCGGAGCGGTCACTTGAAAATGTGGCCAATGAATGGGAAAATATATTTGAATCCGCGGGGTATTATAAAGAATGAGCTTTCTTAAACCCTCCGCCAGGCCATTCTTCAGTATCCGTTGGAAACTCCTTTTGGTCTGCCTGGTCTGCGTGACCCTGCCTGCGATCGTCTTGGGGACTGTTAATTATAATACATACCGACGCGAGGTCATGACCAATACGGCGCGTGATCTCAAACTCGTTGCGCTCGGTTGGAAGACCGCGACAGAGATATACCGTTCTCAGGTTGATCGTATCATGCGCCGGGAGCAATATTTGGTCGAGAAACGTTTGACCTCGGTAGCGCTTGATATAAAGAAGATGGTCGAGCTGTATTTTGAGATGGGCGGCAAACGTGAGGGGCCTGATTTTGAACGTCTTTTGAATAAGATCGCGTCCATTGAAATAGGCCGCAATGGATATGCATTTATTGTTGATGGGGAAAGCAAATATGTTGTTTCAAAGAATAGAAAGCATGACGGGGTATCTATTTATGATCTGAATTCAAAAGTGCCTGCAAGCAATTATCGTGTTATGGTCGAGGATGCACGCAGATCTTTTCCCGATGAGGTTAAGATCTATCAATACCCATGGCAGGATATTGATGCCCCTGAGCCTCGGATGAAGATATCAGCAGTCACTTATTATGCCAAGGAGAACCTGTTGATCGCGGCGAGCATGTTCTATACGGATTATAAAAGTTATGAACTTGAGGCGACGATCAAGGAGGAGCTGAAGGACCGTATGGCCCATCAGAAGATCGGTGAGCGCGGGTATATTTGGGTTTTTTCGGCTGAGGGAGATATGCTGGTTTCCAAAGATCGTTTTCGTGACGGAGAGCGGGTCATCGATACACAGGATAAATATGGAAGATATGTTGTTAAGGATATCATTGGACAGGCCCTCAAATGGCCGGAAGGGGATCCTTTCATTACAGAATATTTCTGGCAAGAATTTGGTGAAACAAAACAATATGAGAAGATAGCGGCTGTTGTATATGATCGCGGATGGGGATGGGTCATCGGTGTTGGGGCGTATGAAGAGGATTTCCTGAAAGGGCTCGAGGCCATTCGCCGGCATATCGTTCAGATATGTCTGCTTTTTATTATGGCAGGGTCGTTTTTGGCGTATTTTCTGGCGCTATTTATTTCCCGTCCATTAAGAAAGCTTGAGGCAGTCGCAGCGGTTTCGGATATGAGCATTCCGATCGACCCGCAGGTGTTGTCTGCGAATGACGAGATCGGACGTCTCGGAGGGGCTTTTGCATTGATGCGTAAGAACTTGTATGAAAAGATCCAGGAACTAGAGCATTCCCGCCTGGATCTGGTCAAGAAGAATGAAGAACTTCAGAAGGCTCAAGGTCAGCTGGTCCAATCAGAGAAACTTGCTGCGATCGGCCAACTGGCGGCAGGTGTTGCCCATGAGATCAATAATCCTCTTGCGTATGTCATGAGCAATATGGAAACGCTGGAGCTGTATATCAATCGATATGAGCAGATCGTGCTTGAGTATGAAAAATTGCCTGTGCGCAAAGATGCCTGGGAAAATCTTGATGATGCACGCATGGATGTTACAGCGGCATTCAAAAAGAGCCAGGAGAATCAGTTCGAGCGTATCCGTTGGGATCTGAAGGCCATGGTGCCGGACTTGCGTGATGGGCTTAATCGTGTGCGTCGGATCGTGATGGACCTTCGGACTTTCGCACGCGTTGAGCAGGAGCCTAAATCCGCGGTTGATATTGAAGAAGTGCTTGAGCAGGTGCTGACCATCGTCTGGAATGAGATAAAATATAAAGCACAGGTCGTGCGTGAATATGGCCGTGTGCCCAAAGCGCTGTGCCAATCCCAACGGATAGGGCAGGTTTTTATTAATATGCTGGTCAATGCCGCGCAGGCGATAAGCCAGGGGCAGGGAGAAGAGCCGGGAGTTATTACGCTACGCACATACGTGAAGGAAGGATACGTCTGTGTTGATATTCAGGATACCGGCAAAGGCATCCAACGCGAGAATATGGCCAAGATCTTTGAACCGTTCTTTACGACCAAGCCTGTGGGACAGGGAACAGGGCTGGGGCTTAGTATCAGCTATGAGATCGTATCAAAATTGGGGGGAGATATTTGTGTGTCGTCGGAGCCTGGCAAAGGAACGACATTTACGGTCGTGCTTCCCCGTGCGGATCAAACTTAGACAAGGAGAGGATATGAGTGAGTTGAAGATGGAACACGTGCGTGTCCTGGTGGTTGAGGATGAGTCGACATTCTTAAAATTGATGGAAACATATTTAAAGAAACTCGGCTGTTCTTTTACTTTATGCCGTAACGGGCGTGAGGCTGTTGATGCTGTTAAGGCATGCGCCTATGATATTTGTTTTATGGATATCATGATGCCTGTGATGAACGGTATCGAGGCGACACAGATCATCCGTGAGGAATGTTCAAAAGTGCTTCCCATTGTTGCGGTGACGTCCTCAGGGATGAAAGCGACGAGGGATACTTGCCTGGAGGTCGGAATGAACGATTTTGTCATGAAGCCTGTATCCATGGATGTGATCCGGGATGCGATCATTCATTATGCGTTAAGATCTCCGGAGGTCGTATGAGAATATTGGTTGTAGATGATGATGTTGTCGCGCGCACCAAGATGTCGGCGCTGTTTTCTCTTTACGGGAAGTGTGATACAGCTGTTAATGGCTTAACGGGGCTTAAGATGTTCGAGGATGCTCAAAAAAGAGATGGAGCCTTACGCGCTTATCAGCATGGACATTAATATGCCTGATATTAACGGGCCGGAAGTTGTTAAGAAAATGCGGCAGATCGAGCAACTACTAGGCGTGCCTGCAGTAAAACAGGCAAAGATCCTGATGGCTACAACAGAAAGGGATCTTAAGCATGTGTCCCTTTCCTATTATGACGGCTGTGATGGATATCTGACAAAGCCTGCGACAGCAGAAGATGTCAAGAAGGCTCTTAAAGAACTCGGGATCATTACATAGAGAAGTGAGAACGGGCTGATGATCCAAAGAAGATCAGTCCGTTTTTTTTCCTTGACAAATGATACTACGGTGGTATCATTAAACCATGAACTTACTGACACGCAATACAGATTATGCCGTTCGCGCGCTTATTTACATGGCAGGCAAAGCGCCGGAAAGGGTTTCAACAGCAGACTTGTTGCGGGATCTCAGATTGCCTCGGCCTTTTATGAGAAAGACGCTTCAGACTTTGCAGAAAGCGGGGTATCTTGATTCTGTTAAAGGCAAGAACGGAGGCTTTTCTTTCTTGATATCGCCGGAGAAGATCGTTCTTAATGATCTCATTGTTTTGTTCCAGGGGCCTGTTTCGATGGGGGATTGCCTGTTCCGTAAGAAGGTGTGCTCCTGCATGCGCACCTGTCCTTTAAGAAAAGAGATCAAGACCATTGAGAGTCTGGCATTAGGGCATTTGCGTTCGGTAACGGTCGCATCATTGATGCGTTAAATTTCTTTATTAACTAATGATACTTAAATAGTGTCATTTGAGGGGTATGAGATGAAACGAAAGATCGTCAAGATAGATGAAAGCAAATGCAATGGATGTGCTTTGTGTGTGCCTTCCTGTCATGAGGGGGCTATCAGGATCATCAATGGAAAAGCAAAGTTGCTCGAAGATGCGTTATGTGATGGTCTCGGTGCGTGTCTGGGAGAATGCCCACAAGGGGCTATTACAATAGAAGAACGGGATGCTAAGGCGTTCAGTGAGGAGGCTGTTTCTATGGCGAAGAAGAATGAAGCATCAGATAAGCCGATGGCTTGCGGATGTCCGGGTTCGATGATGCGGGATTTTCGTGCGGCGTCTTCACCAGATGCTGTGCATTCTGCTGTGGCGTTGCAAGGTAATGTTCCATCTGCGCTGCAGCAGTGGCCTATTCAGTTGAAATTGCTTAATCCAAGGGCGCCGTTCTTTCAGGATGCGGATCTTTTGGTGGCTGCGGATTGCACAGCTTTTTCGTTCGGTCCTTTTCATCAGAAGTTCCTAAAAAATAAGGCGCTTGTTGTGTTTTGTCCGAAGCTGGATGAGGGTCTTGATGAATATATTGAGAAACTCACCGGGATATTGAAAGAAAATAATATCCGTTCTATCACGGTTGTTCGGATGGAAGTGCCGTGTTGCGGGGGGACGGTCAAGATCGTGGAGGAAGCGTTGCGTCGTTCTGGAAAGAATATCCTGATGAAAGAGTATACACTTTCGCTTCAGGGAGAAATGGTCTAGAAAAGAATAGCAAAAATGTTCGTCGGTAATAATTTAACAGGCAAAAAAACCAAGGAGAATGATATGAGTATGTTTTGTTTTCAATGTCAGGAAACGGCGGGGAATGCCGGTTGTAAGGTCAAGGGTGTTTGCGGCAAGACCGATGTCGTCGCCAATCTACAGGATCTTCTTATTTTTGTTACCAAGGGGATCGCGGTGTGGGTCGAGAAAGGACGCAGTAAGGGCTTGTTCATGGACAAGGAGACGGGACGTTTTATGACCAGGGCTCTTTTTACAACGATCACAAATGCGAATTTTGATGAGGGGATGATCATGGCGCGCATTAAAGAGGCACTTGGTGTCCGTGATGTTTGGCAGGCAAAAGTCTTGGGCAGTTCTCAAGACTGTTCCTGCCGTCTGACGACGCCTGAATGTGCGACATGGTCTGCGGATACGGATGAAAAGATCAGGGCAAAAGCGGCTTATGTGGGCGTGCTTACGACGGGAAATGAAGATGTCCGTTCTTTGCGTGAACTGATCACGTATGGCCTTAAAGGTCTCGCTGCGTATGCTGAGCATGCCGCGGAGCTCGGGTATGAGGATCTTGATATTTATGATCATGTGGTCAATGCCTTAACAGCCACGGTCCATGAATTAACGGCAGATGAATTGGTGGCCATGACGCTGAAGACCGGTGAGTATGCAGTAAAGACCTTGGCACTTCTTGATAAAGCCAACACCTCGACGTATGGTAACCCTGAAGTTACGACCGTCAACTTAGGTGTCAGGAAGAATCCGGCGATTCTTATTTCAGGGCATGATCTTCGGGACCTTGAGGACCTTCTTGAGGAGACCAAAGGCAGCGGAGTTGATGTTTATACGCATAGTGAAATGTTACCTGCGCATTATTATCCGAAATTCAAGAAATATGATCACTTCGTCGGGAATTATGGCGGTTCCTGGTGGCATCAGAATGACGACTTTGAAAATTTCAACGGCCCTATCCTGATGACGACCAATTGTATCATTCCGGTCAAGGGAACATATTTAAGACGGATGTTCACGACGGGAGCGGCAGGGTATCCGGGGGCGGTTCATATTACAGACCGTCCTACGAGCGGGAGGAAAGATCTCGCGGCCATCATTGCTTTGGCCAAAACATGCCCATCGCCTAAAGAGATAGAGACCGGGACTATTGTTGGCGGTTTTGCACACGCTCAGATCATGGCTGTTGCGGATAAAGTAGTAGCTGCTGTTAAGAGCGGGGCGATCAAACGTTTTGTGGTCATGGCCGGATGTGATGGCCGTAATAAGGACCGCGAGTATTTCACCGATGTGGCGAAAGCATTGCCTAAGGATGCGGTCATCCTCACGGCGGGGTGTGCCAAATACCGTTATAACAAACTCAATCTCGGTGACATCGGCGGGATCCCGCGCGTGCTTGATGCCGGACAGTGTAATGATTCTTATTCGCTGGCTGTGATCGCGCTTAAACTTAAGGAAGCCTTTGGGCTTGATGATATTAACAAACTGCCGATCTCGTATGATATCGCCTGGTATGAACAAAAGGCAGTTGCTGTCCTTTTAGCGCTATTGTTCATCGGGGTTAAGCATATCCGTTTAGGACCGACTTTACCGGCGTTCCTCTCACCTGGTGTAGCTAAAGTCCTCATTGAGAAGTTTGATATCAAACCTATCTCGGATGCTCCTTCAGATGTGAAAGCGATCGTGGCAGGAGTTTGAGGGTAAAGGATCGGTGACAGGAATAAAATAATAAAGGGGCGTGTTGACATTTAGTAGAAGTCAGCGCGCCCTTTGGTTTTTTCTCCATATCTTCTGATTTTAAGTGCGCAGGCGGAACACTTGTTTTTTTGTTAAAATATAGTATAGTCTGAAGAGCAAGAAGAAGCAGAAAAATGTGAACCAGGAAGGACGGAGTTGTTATGGATCCTAGACCGTTGACAACCGGAGAGATCGCACAGTATTGTCATGTGACAGACCGCGCTGTCTTGAAATGGGTTGATGAAGGTAAGCTGAAAGCCTACCGGACACCAGGCAATCACAGCCGTATCAGTGTTGAGGACTTTCTGCAGTTCTTGAAAGAATATAATATGCCTATCCCGTCCGAGTTCAGGGAGGTTGGCGTCGGTCATAAGATCCTGATCGTGGATGATGATAAAGAAATGGTAAGCGCGATCAAGCGTGTGTTGCTCAGCCATCACGGGTTTACGGTTGATGTGGCATTTGACGGTTTTAGCGCCGGACAGAAGTTCTCCGAGTTCAAGCCGGATCTTATTCTCTTGGATATCAAGATGCCAGGGGTTGATGGATTTGAGGTATGTTCCCGTCTTCGCAAGGACCCTGCATCCCGCGGGGTTAAGATCATCATCGTATCCGGAGCACTTGATATGGATGGCATGGAGAAGGTCATGGCGCTCGGGGCCAATGATTATATGACCAAGCCTTTCCGCAATGAATTTCTACTGATGAAGATCGAACGGGTGCTCGGTATTTCGTGATCTCCTCGAGGTTGTATTTATGGATAAACCTGTCTTTGTAGTGATCATCGATGATGAGAGCAATATCCTTGCGTCATTAAGACGTCTTTTTTTACATGAGCCTTTTGATGTTCTCACCACATCCCATCCTTTCGAGGCCATGGAGATCCTTTCCAAGAATCCGGTCAAAGTTGTGATCAGTGATCAGCGCATGCCAGTCGTTTCAGGTGTTCAATTCCTGAAAGAGGTCAAGGACAGTTATCCTGACATTATCCGTATCCTGTTGACAGGTCACGCGGATATGGATGCGGCTGAAGCGGCTGTCAATGTCGGACAGGTATATCGGTTCTTAACAAAGCCGTGGGAGCCTGAAGAATTGCGGAGGGCCGTGCATCAGGCTATTGACCGCTATGACCTTGCATTTGAACGGCGTCAGCTGTTTGAACAACTTGATGCCAAGAATAAGGAATTGATCGACGCGAATAACAAACTTCAGCGTTTGTATGAGAAACAAAAAGAATTTACGTCCACGGTATCGCACGAACTCCGTACGCCGCTTGCATCCATCAAGATGGCCTTAGATATTATTATCAGCGGAACACCAGGACCCATGACACCGGATCAGTTGAATTTTCTAAGTAAGGCAAAATCAAATGTGGACCGGCTGAATCGTTTGATCAATGATATTTTGGACCTTAGCAAACTTGAGGCGGGTAAGCTCGAGATGCGTCTGGTGTCGGGAGACCTTAATAGTGCGCTTCTCGAAAGCATTGACAGCCAGCGCCTCGTCGCCGAGAACAAGAAGTTGTTATTGACATCAAACCTTGAGAGCGGAATTCCGGCGGTTGTGTTCGATAAGGATCGGCTTGCGCAGGTTATGGCGAATCTGTTGTCAAATGCGCTTAAGTTCACGGAGAAAGGGAATATTGTTGTTAAAAGCGTTGTCTGTTATGAACGTAATTGCGTCGAGATCTCCGTTGAGGATACTGGACCGGGCATTAAGGCCGAGGATTTGTCTCGTTTGTTCGAGAAATTCCAGCAACTTGAGAGCAGTGCTTATAACAAGAGCGGCGGGACAGGTCTGGGGCTGGCGATCTCAAAGATGATCGTTGAGAAACATGGTGGCAAGATCTGGGCAGAGTCAGAATATGGTAAAGGGACAAAAGTGATCTTTGTGTTGCCTATTGTGGAGAGAAGAAAGGGGTAATGTGTTATGAATAAAACGCCGCTTATTTTGATCATTGATGATGAAGAAGACCTGCGGGACATGATGGTGTTCCAGTTCAGGGCAAAAGGGTATGATACCGTGATCGCGAGAGATGGCATCGACGGGTTAGAAAAACTGGCAACAGTGAACCCCCAGTTGATCATTCTGGACCTTAATATGCCGCGCATGGGAGGTATTGAATTTTATCAGAGGATCTGCACCGCCGAGGGCAGGCCATCGCATCCAGTACTTATTTTGACAGCGTGTGCGAATACCGAGCAGTTGTTCAAGGATCTGGATATCGACGGGTTTGTGGCAAAACCTTTCGAGATCGATGCACTCGTGGCGAAGGCTGAAGAGATCATCAAGAAACGCGACCGTAAGGTTGTCGCTGGAGAAAAGGGGAAGATCTCCCTTAAAGTGAAGACGGTCTATGTGGTGGATAATGATCCCGTGTCTTTGGAGAAGATATCGCTTGGTTTGCTCAAGGCTGGATACCGTGTGGCTATGATCTGATCGAATATGAAACGGTTGCGGATATTATCAATGCCGTTGATAGTGCTATTAAAAAAGGTATCGTGAGTGATGAGGAAAATGAGGCTTAGACACTTTGTGAGTTATTCGCAGTAAACGAAGTAGCAATCATTCCCTGTGCATTGAGGCTTTCTGCATCCCAAGAAATAATCAGGTATTCCTATTGAAGGTGCATAGGCATACCATCCTTCCGCATTATCGCAATTATCCCGATATACATTCGGATCTGTGACCACTTTCATTTTAGTGCCGCATGCTGAAATGGCATTGTTATCTAATGCCATTTTCGGACTTGGTGTAAAAGAGGTGCATTTTGTGTATATAAGACGGCTGTAGCCAGGGGTTGTGGTAGCGCCTTCGGTCCAGACACGTAAATATAATTGATCTGCCCGATCCGTGCAGGAAACAAAGGTGTCAGCAGTGATCGGCGTAGTGATCGGATCTGAAATACAATAATCACGGCCGTTCAGGGTGCGCTCATTGCTGATGGGGCAGGCTGTATTATTCTGGAGTTCGGCAGTGCCTTGTTGTTCTGTGATGTTGCCGTTCTCATCGAGGCACGCGAAGATATAATGTTGATTGGCCAATATGGTCACATCAAAATCTGTTTTGTATGGAAGTTCGCTGGAATTAAATTCATCGTAGTTCTTACCAAAAGATGAGCGCGCTGTCTCTTGGCAGAAGGCGGCTTTGCACATTGTGCCGTCAGAAGAGGGAACATAGACTGTATTGGGATCGCTCGGGTCCTGTTCGCAGGAAGCTTCACAATAGCGGTTCGATGTGCAATTTGCGTTGGATTGAACAAAAGCATACGGTAATTGAACAGCGCTGACATCAAATTCTGTCTCAGCGGTATTGAAAACCTTGACGCTCCTGGTTGGTCTAAGACTTGAGCTCGGGAGTGTCTTTCGCTTGACCATCTCTGCAATGAGATCGCTGCGGGGTGTTGTGTTGGCGCTTGTTCCGCTATGACAATCACTGGCATGGGTGAGAATGTAGGGAGAACAATTGGGCAGACAATGTTCATCGGTTTGACAGGCATAAAAAATGTTTGGAGTGCTGGTCGTGGCAGTTGGATCTGTGCCGCATTCAACACGGACTTTTCTTTCACCGATAGCGCATTGCAGTGTATCGGCGCCGGTCTTGTCTTCACACGTAGGTTGAAAACTGCCTGATGAAGGAAGGCGTGGCGACATCTTAGCATTGATAGTGGCCCTGGTAGGGCATTCGGTCGTACTGAATCCACTGGGCAAAAGGGTTCCGCAGCTCATTTCGATCAGCGCTGTACAGCAGCCAGGATCGGAGACACATTTTTGTTCTGTGTCACAACCTTCCGGGGTACAGGTGCGTGTGGATTTTCGGCTTTTAGAACTGCAACCGGCATTGTCGCCACAACCTGCATTTCCCGTTATTGGCACCCATGCTTGGCAGGAACAATCATCAGTTGGTAAAACAGGGTTTTCGGCTGTGGCACCGGATTGGATCTGCTCCGTAAGAGAGTCTTGTGTAGCATCATCGAGAAGTCGAAAATGGGAGTTCACCGCGTTCATTAAAAGCGGGCCGCCAATAAGGATGCCACTGATGACCAAGGCTAGAATAACGGCATATTCAAGAAGGGACTGCCCGCGTTGTGAGGATGAAGAATGGATCAACATGGTAGTTCAAGTATATTCTATGATCTAGGTTTTGAAAAGGGTTTATACTATAATATATTAAGATGATCACCATCGGGGGACTGTTCAATATTGGGAGGCAAGGGTATGCTGAATTTGATCGTTAGTGATTTTATGAATGATCATCCGATCAAGGTGAAGTCAGACGTTTCTATCCGCAATGTGGCGCATTTACTCCTGCGTTACCGGATCAACGGGATGCTGGTGGTGAACGTGGAAAATGAGGAGCAGCTCTTGGGTGTTTTTACGACCGCGGATCTGTTGGCGCTCATGGGGGATGTGATGTCCCGCGGGGCGCGTAAGATGCAAGCATTAAATGAGATCGCAGAGAAGCCTGTCAGTGCTTTTTTGGCAAAAGAGTTCGTTGTCCTGCAGCAAAATGATACTGCAGCAAAGGCTATTGCGCTCATGCATAAGAAAAAGGCGCTTACGATCCCTATTTACGACGGAGATAAACTTGTCGGCGTGGTGGGGCGGCATGATCTGATCAACATCGCTTTTGCGTGAGCGTAGTTTTTTCTTCCGGTTTCTTTTGGAGGGTGTGAAAGCCGATGGGGAGTTTTGGTTTTGTTGGAATGGGTGGTGGGTCGAGCAGTTGGCGGATGGCTTCAAAGATGTTCTTGAATTTCCGGTCATATTTCTTCTCCAGAGCATCGATCCGTTGTTCAAGGTCTTTATGACGGATCATAAGTTCCCGCAGGTGAGTAAAGACACGCATGATATGGATGTTGATCGTGATAGCGCGTTCGCTGTTAAGAATGCTGGAGAGCATTGCGACACCTTGTTCGGTGAAAGCAAAAGGCAGATGTGATGAATGTTTCAACATCTTGAACCTATCGCAATTTGCGATGAGTTCGGCAGTTTCACGACGGGAAAGTCTAAACATAAAGTCGTTCGGAAAGCGTGATTTATTACGTTTGACCTGCTCGTTGAAACGATAGGTCGGCACGCTGTACAGTTCTGCAAGGTCTTTATCAAGCATGACTTTCTTGCCGCGGATATGAAATATTTTCTGTTCGATCCGCTCTGTTATTATCATTTTGATATTGGTTTTCATCAGCATTCCTTTCTTAAGGCAATTAAGTATTCATTTTATCCAGGCACCGGTACCCGATCGCTTCTGCCAGATGTTCTGCTTTGATATTTTCACATCCTGCCAAGTCACTTATAGTACGGGCGACCTTGAGGATCTTGTCGTGGGCACGGGCGGATAGCCCGAGGCTTTCGATCGCTTCTTTTAACAGGTTCTTGCTCTTCTCATCGAGTCCACACCATTTGCGCAATTGTTTTTGTCCCATGCGGCTGTTGGTCATG
>DYQZ01000001.1 GCA_020719005.1 Candidatus Omnitrophus sp. | reverse complement strand
GCCGAGACCCACCGGCCGCGACAACAGCTCGAACGCCGGGATCCACCCGCGCAATAATGCTATCCGCGCCTGCTTCTCCTTCTGCAAAGATCCAGCCTCAGGATGAGGCTTGTTAATAATATTAAGCAATGCCTGCGGCGGCAACGTGCGGTCATCCCAGTCGGTAAAGTCAACCTTGTCCATGACCCTGTCGGCCAGTCCGGCCCGCGTGAAGAAACGGTCGAACCCTTCCATCACGGGACGCCAGAACGGCCCGATGCACTGCAGGCGCTGACCTTCGCTGATCGCCTCCAAATTCTCCTCGGTCGTGCCAAACCCGCCGGGCAACGCGATCACGCCCTTCACAAAACGGAACAAGGCTTCCTTGCGAAAAATAAAATGATGAAAGGTCCATACCTTTTCCGCGTAGGGCGTGAGCGGTTCAAAGAAATTAAGCGCGATACGGACGCTCCGCGCCACCACCCCGTTGACTTTCTCACCAGCCGAATCCCTGGCCGCGCAAAATCCTTTTAGCGGCCCTTCCATCAGCGCCGGCCCGCCGCCGGTCACGACGGTCTGTCCCAGCCGGTGGATCCAGCCGCCCAGGTCCTCACTCATGCTGTAAGCCGGGAACCCCGGCCCGAGCCTGGCACTACCGAAACAGCAGATATCTTGCCAGCACGGCGCGTTACGCTCGTAAACCTGCGCCATTTCATTCAAAAGACGGCGGATGAGCACATCGGTCGTCTGATAAAAACACCTTGAACTGCCGTCGTCAACAGCTTCGCGCCAGCGCGACAATGGAAGCGACGGCAAGCGCAGGACCGCTTCGCTGATATCCCGCGACAGGCCGATCCCCTCGACCGAAGGATTGGGTGTATTGAACGAAACCCCGATGGACGGCGCCTCGCGCAAGATCTCAACCGCCTTGTCGAACCCTGCGGTGTATTTTTCATTCAGCATGTCATCCGACGCAATAACAGCGATCGGGCTGACCAGCCACCCTTTGTCCCCGCCCTCCACCGAATTAGCCTCCGCCGGGAAAACACGCAGATGCCCAAAAGCCGCGAGATCATCAAAGAGCTCGCCTCCACGCGAAAATCCCTTCTTTAAGTCATCTTTGGGAACCACGCCGCGGGAAAGGAACGCCAAAAACGATGTTGTCCTATCCATCACGCCAGGCGTCACAAGCCGTTCGCTCGAGAATGAAACAGACACGGGGATCAGCTTTCCAAAAAGAGCTTTCACCGCGTCTTCCCTCAATTTCGACGCGGACTGACGATCTTCTTTCGAAAGCGCTTCGGACTTCAATACGGTGCTGTCCATCGGGTCCAGTTCAAGGACCCTCAAATGTTCCAAACGATTCGGCCCAAGCAGGATATCCTGCATGGCCCGGCGCAAGACCCTCAAATACATGCCCTTCCGCCAGGACTTGCCGCTGTGGATCGTGGTGCGCAGTCCCATGATATTACGCGCGTAACGGAACGCCGGCGCGTACAGCCACGGGAACGTATACCTGTCGTTGCCGATGAACGAAACCCCGACCACGCGCTTGAACGCCGGGAGATCCTCTTCCTCCAGGCGCGCCAGGAGCTGTTCGAACGCGATCATTTCCTTAAGGCTCATGGCGCGCGCGGACTCGCATTCCACGATCAGTCTGCGTAAAATATCTTCTTCCGACAGGTCCTCTTTATCGCGGGCGCCTTGCGCCGCGATCCAGCGCATCTCCTCGACCGCCACCGCGAAAGCCGCGTGGCTTTTCTCGGGCATAATACCAAAAAGAGACAGGTCTTCCCGGGCGCACCGTATCGCGAACTCACGGAGCAGATCGCTTGACTCAACACCCTTCTGGGCGGCATAACGCAAAGCCATGTCCTGCGGAGCAGCCCAGATCTCCCGCAACTGGTCGCGACGCTGTCCCTTGATCACCGCGGCCTGAAGAGTTCCGCGGCTTTCCCGTGACGCTTCTTCCGCGGCCCGGGCGGCGGGAATGATCTCGCGAAGATCGTTCACGGTGAACTCGATGACCCCGACCCCTTCTTCACGGCTGAAGCGCAATAACCCCTTGCGCAACAAGATGCGGTCAATGTCAGGATCCGCCTCCGAAAGCGCGCGAATGAACTCAAAGGCCCAACCAAAATGCCTGTACCCGCGCTCCCTATATCCGTCAAAAGCCGTGAACTGCCGCAATGCCAATACCGCGGCATCCCTGTTGCCGGCATACATGTTGTTATCCGCAACGACCCGGTAAAAAAGCTCATCCGCCACGGACTGATCAACCGCCGCGCTCTCAAACGGGCAGCGCAACCTGAACTCGCGCTGGTCCATCCCCGACTGAAAATGGCTCCACGCCCAGAAGAAACGACGGCGGGCTTCCCTGGCCTGAACGCTATCGCCATAAAAGAAATCGATCATATCCTCGGCATATTTTAAGCTTGCACTGTGAACATGGATCTGTTTTTTAGGTTGGCTGCGGAAAAAGAACGACAGGAGTGCTTGTTGACGAACCGCCGACAATCCCTGCCATGCGCCAGCGCGAAAAGTCTCGAGGCTGTCCGTGCCACGGCGCCAACCCTTGGCCAATGCCTTGAGTTCGGCCTCATGCAGGGACTTCCAGGCATCATCAAGAACAAGAAGCGCCGGATCGCCGGCGAAAACATCGCGCGTTTTACGGTCCGCGCGGTAATGCGAAAAACCTTCCGTATTCTCAAGCCGTTCGTGAAGGGCCAAGACCCCGGCGAGAGACGCCGGCGTGATCTTTTGTTCTTCAACAGCTTTTTTAAGAAAACCCAACAATTCCGGCCCGAGCACGATCCCAAGGATATCCCCGTCCCGAAGGGGCATCACACTATGAACCCGCCCTTGGGGCGGCGCCATGGCCCCATAAACCGCTTCATAAAATTTGACACCGGCTTCACCCGCCTCATCCAGGAACGATACCGGCTTCAAGGCAACCTGCCCGGCGGCTACCGCGCGCCGAAGATCTTCCGCCTCCTGCGGTGTATGATCATCAAAATATCCCGTCGGCGCCCGGGTCTCAGGACAAATATCCACGATCCATGTCTGACCGTCGTCCATGACCTCCCAGTCGCGCCCGCGGCGTACACGGCCAGAGGGATTAACAAGCTCGATCACCGGATCGTCGGTCCCGGCACTGATCACCAAGCGACCCCAACGGTGTTTAAGCGTCGGCTTCACCCTATAAATGATCACCGGCCGCAGTTCTTTCACAAAGGGCAGCCACGAAGCCTTATCGGCAAACTTAATCGGACGCGCCCCGCACAGTTCAACCTCGCGCGGCCTGATGTGCAAAGCCACCCGGCCCGACTGGTTACCAACCAGAACTTCCCGTTCAAGCTTTGTGTCAAAGAACGCGCGCGTATGGAATTTGAGGAACGTCTCCCGGCGGCCGAACCATAGCGGCACAATAAAGCCCGACAACCCGCACACCATGAATGCCGCTGAGCCCAGCGCCAATGGCAATACACCATGGGCCATTCCCATCATACCGAAACCTGTCAGAAGCCCGGCCCAACCGACGCGTTCGGCAAAAATATCGCTGTAATTGTCGATGAGCGAATACCGCGTCCGCAAACGGCGGCGCAGGGGGTCATCGCTTGTCTGGACCTCGGCGGTCATCAACTCGTCGGCATATTTCTCGTTATAAACCTCCTGAATGCCTTCGATGACCGAGTGCGTCAACAAAGCGACCAGATACAGCCACACCGGCCACGCGCCGAAGGTGATAAGCGACATCAACAGCCCGACGATCAAAATATCAGCGCCGGCGCTCGCCAGATAGAACTGCCGGATCTTTTGCGTTACCTTGAAGCGCCCGTATTTCTTGGGCCAGGCACTGCCTTTATCCTCACTGCGCGTATCGCGGCGCATGCGGGCAAGGCGCGCGGTATTCGCCGCCGCCTGATGGCCGAACACATTCCTGATCAATGACGGAACGATCTGGGTCGTCAGGAACGTGAAAATGACCAGTACCCCCATGTGTTCCGCGCGGGCCAGGATGCCGGCCTGGAACAGGCCGATAATGACCTGGCTGGAATATTTGTAAACCCAGTTGCTCGCTTCGACCACCCGCAGGTTGCGGCTCAGGCGAAGCGCCTCAAAGAACCAGCGGCGCTGTTCATCGCTTCCCGAAGCTTCTTTCTCAAAAACAGAAAGACGCATGTTCCCGACAAAGAGCCCTCCTTTCACATGAAGAAGCGCGGCAATCCCCGACGAAGCGAATAACAACTTGAAAATATCCCAAAGCGCGCGGTCAGCCTTGCCCGGCACATGGTCGGTCAATACCGCATCAAGCTTGGCAAACCCGCCGAACGTCTGAATGAACTCGGTGTTGTAATCCCAGCGGCGGTTCTCCTTGCCGAACGCAAAAACAATGCGCCCTGCGCGCGAAGGCGCGATCTCATCCATAATGAAATCCTCGGGGACTTTTCTCGGATCACACGAAGGATCCCGAACCAGAATGACCCACAGGATACCCTCCCGCTCGAGCAGTTCCACCACACCAGCGGCGCGCGACTCACGGGCTTTATGGTCATAATAATTCAGCAGAAAAAGTTTGCCCGCGTCTTTGCGCGCGGTCCTGGAAGAAATATAAGAACGCAATGTTTCACGGACCACCAGTCCTTCTGGTAAAAGGCCCTTGCCTGCGTCGAGCGGAATGACCGGGCCATATTCCGCTAAAGCCGCCGTTTTGGCCGATGCAGATACCATTGACTGGTTATCCGCCGGGGCTCCCGAAAATTTCCCGCGCATACCGCTTACGATCACCCACAGAAGCCACCCCGTCAACATGATCCCCGCGGCAACCGCCGCCACGGGCCACAACGCCGATGCCCCTGCGCACACCCAGGCCCACACGCCCGCAAGCGTTGCGCCAAAGAATAACGGCAGTATTCCGGCAAGACCCAAAAGCCCTGTCACCCCCCAGAGAACGCCAACCCTTGAGAACCCCGTCCGGCCGCGGAACTTGGAGAAAGGCACAGCCAATGCCGCCAGCCCTGCGAATGCCACGAGCGGAACATTTGAAGATGGTGTTGTGGTGCCTTGAACAGACGATGTTGTTTTTAATTTATAAAATCTTTTGGGCGCCTGGGAAGGATGTGTGCCTGTGCGCGAGCCATTATCCTGCCATATGGTCGTTCCTGTCTTTGACGTCGGAACATTGGTCTGGGCACACGTCCAGTCCGCCTTCTTGAGGTCACTGGCGTAATAAACATCATAACCCGACACGCCGAACGGATCCTGGATCGTGATACGCACATCCCTGTTCGTCGGAACAGACTCGATCTTGGTGATCAGGGGCTGCACCAAGGGAAGCCCGCTACCACCATTGACGATCTCCGGATCAAAACCATTCAACGCGAAAGCGAACCATGCACTTGCCAGGGACGATTCATAATATTCTGTTGATAAAATACCGGTCCCTGTCGCCACCCCTCCGGCCACAGATCCGTTGAGATACGAAGCATACGGGGCAACATAAGCTGTTGCATCCTGACTCGCTGGTAAAAGAAAATTGTTCTTCATGCTGAAGACAAGCGCCGCGAAACGATCACAATAGAATTTGAATTGTGCTGCATCTTTCCCGTCGTAAAATTGTGCGGCCCTCAAATAGGCGAGCGCCATCTGAGATGTCCACTCAACCGTTCCATAATCTCCGCCCTGGCCGTTAGTGAACTTAAAGAACGAAACATTCCCATTGAGATCAGTATAGGCGGTCCTGACCTCAGTTGCCGCGAACATCGCCCGCACCTCAGTATCACGCTCCGCTTGTGTCGCACCAAAGTAAGTATCCGTAAAAATAAACCGGGGCACCATGGCCGTGATATCGGTAGCAAAATATTCATTGGTGGTCCCTAGCGGCGACTTGACCCACTGCGTCCCGTTCCACTGGGATACGGTGTGAAAAAGATGTTCTGTTTTGTTGTACATTCCCTTGAGCCAGACCTTATTCTTGGTAACAGCCGCACCATACCTGCTGTCTCCTGTCACCGTATACAAACTTTCCATCGCAGTGAAAATGCGCGAATTTTTCTCGGTTGATTTCAAATTCCAAAAGAAATAGTTTCCCGACGGGTGCCACACATTGACCGGCCCGAAACGAAATCCTCCATCGGTATCCTGCAGTTTTAAAAGAGTGTCGGCGAGACTGTTGGCAAAATTCAGATAGCGGATCGCCCCTGTTCTTTGATACGCTTCGATCGACAAATTGATGAGTTCAGCCGACGCGCCCGTCTCCACATTCCAATCCCAGGAATCCCACCAATAAGGAACATCACGCCCCAGGATCCGGATAATATTATAGGGAAGATTGTTAATAGCATTGCCATTGGCATCTTTATAACCATTGTTATAATTCAACACCACATTATTGGTGGCCTGCCAATTACTGACAAATGTATCAAGGATCGCCGTATTATTGTTGTCCTGCTGGATCCGTGCGAGAATGGTCAGATCATAGGAAGACGCGCCATACTGCCCGATCGCTGTTTCCTTTCCCGCCGGAACAGCGCCCTGATAACTGCGCGTGAACCCGGTAAATCCGTTCGTCAGCACATTGTTCTGGAACAATTTGATATACGGCAGGGATGTCTGATAAAGATCGCCCGCAACAGCATTGCTACTAAAGATAGGTGCTAACAAAAACGCCAGAAGAAGCGCTTTGCCCGGACGAAAAACTTTTTTAACAAGAGAAACTTCGGGAACTGACGCCGCTGAAACCGTCTTCACCGCCGCATCTTTCACCGCCACCGCCTCGATCTCGACCATGAGATCATCCCGGCATACACGCGCATGCACATACAGACAAGGCGCCCCGGGGAAACGACTTTCAACAACCTGACGGACAGCCTGATGATCCTGCGGATCTTTTACATAAACACGAAGTTGCTTAAGGTCAGAAACATCCGCGCCACCTGCCGTCAGCACTAACCCGATATTTTCAAGCGTTGTCTCGGTCTGCTTGACAATATCTCCGTCGTAAACGCTCTTTTCCCCCTTGATCGAAGCAGTCCCGGAAACAAAAATAACCCTTCCCTCGGGAAGATCGAGTGCCATCCCGCGTGAGAACAAAGGCGGTGCCTTCTTTTTCGTCTTACCTTTAAAAAGAACTTTCTGACCATACGCAAATGCACTGGTCTGATCAGGATTCTCACAGCGGATGAGCTTCGCACCGCTCTTGCCCGCATCCAACGCACAGCATTCCATGACCAAAGAACCTTCCGTCATCCCGATACCCGTCGATGCCGGATACACCGGATTCCCTCGGCGCCACTCGGAAGAAAGCCCGCGACCAAAGGGGATCCCTTTAAAGAATTTCCTGCGCGCATCATTTAATTTCTGATAACGCTGTCCGCCGTCGACATCATTGCCTGTGATCCTTGCTTCATAAAGCCATGTACGTGCCCACTGCCGAGGCTTGAACCCACCCTTCTTTAACGCCGCTGCCGCCCTGCGGAACATGCTCTCTGACTGGGCATAAGCGTCTTCCGGGCCTGCACGCGGTTCAATCCCCGTCACATAACCGATGCGATATCCGCCGCGCTCAACCTCCGCCACATTGCCATGACGGATAATGCGGATATCCTTCCCAAAAACAGCCATGGCCTCCAGCGCTACCAAACTTCCATCCGACGGCGGCTGTATAATAAAACTGACCGGCGGAATATAATCCCCGTAATACCCTTCCAACACGGCTAGGCACGGCTCTTTGAGCGCGGCTTCTTTCAAAAAGAGTTCGACTTTCACAAGTGCACTACGCGGCATCTTGCGCTCACTCAAGGCATGATCCAGACGGAAAAGCAGATTATTCATCTGCATTTCAAAAGATCTGCCTATGGGAAGCAAACTAAAGAACGCGTGAGCCGCAACTAATGACGAAAGCGGCTCGCGTTTTGGCTTCTCATCCCTGAAAATAGCGTTGATCCTATGAGCAAGACGCCATAAAGCTATCATCACCAGCTCGCAACAATGTAATTCCCAATGCAGAAAAATGTCCCCATGCAACATTTTATTATTAATACCGCATTCCTTAATAAAATCCTGAAGGAGCAAAAGATGTTCGAGGGTCTTGGGAGAAAGATAAAACTTCAAGAACGTCTTTGTATCTTTCTGCCCTAATGCCGCGATAACACGTGACATGAGCTCAAAGGCCGCATGCTGTCCAAAAGCATCAAAGTCACACGCAAAAGAGCCTTCACGCAACCGCCGTGATTCTTCAACAGCAATGCTAAGCTCAGAATTAAATAACGATGACTCGATCTTGTTCTTTAATAAACCCGTGATCCTGGAAAGATCCGCTCCATCCATTTTAAACGATTCAAGCTCAGCCAATGCCATCATCTGGATGAATGGGCGCTTGTCGACAAGAAAACTTTCGAGCAGATCTATAAATTCCTTATTATCACGCGCCTTTACCTTAGTTTCTTCCCAGGTCTTAAGAAATTCCAACGCATGGGATCTGGAGATCTGCTTCACACCTTCGATCTTGCTCCACCCAACGGAAAATTTGTCTGCCACAGCATGGAACTTGATCGAAATATCCATAGCCGTAAAATAATGCTGGAAATCAACGCGATACTCTGCGTTCATCAAGACCGCAGGGATGCCGGAACGTTCAACACTCTCGAAAAAAGATCCAATGATCGTCTTAGCCTGAACCTCACGAGCCACATTAACCTCATGAGCAAGGCCAAAACAATGAACCGCCCCGATCTCATGGACCAGTGACAATGCCTGCTCGGAAATATTATTGAAGAAAGGATATGACGTAGAAAGGATGATGCATTCATCACCGTTTAGCTCAGCAACGGTCGCAAGAAAACCTTCAAGAGGACCGGCGCGCACACGGTTGGTGCGGACCATCTCCCAAAGCGCGTCCACCTGATCTTCCTCTCCCATCGCACGCAACGCCCTGATCGCCAAAACAACAGCCTCGGGCTCCTTGAAAGCCGTGAACACACCAATATCATGCCGGGTAAGCTCAGCCTTTACCTTTTCCGCTGGAACTTCGGGATCGCCTGGCAAAGAACGCGCCTTATCGCTTGTACCTTTATTGTCATTGATCTTTTCCGCCCGTGCCACATAATCTTTATTATTGGCAAAGAACGCGGCGATCTCTTTGGCGTGCCGATCTTCCGCGGACGGCGTGCCCGAGAACGGAACCTGAAGGCCCTGATGCTCGAGCCATCGGCTATAATCCTGGATCACCATCTCAATGATCTCACGGTCTATGGCATTAAGCCCCATGGCCTTAAGACGGAACCGCCACGCTTCGTGCATCACGATCGCGTGAAAGAACAATAAAGCCAATTTGATATTCCACCAAAATGACTGATGCCGCGACTCCACAGACTCAAAGATCAAACGAAGCTCAACGGGCTGAGGGCCTTTTTCCGTCCCAAGAACAACGTCGAGCAGGCTTAAGAAGCCCGGCGTTCTGCCGCGCACCGTCAAAACATCATGAACATAACGCGCATTCACATCCCGCTCCATCAAAGGGCGCGGGCCGAACAGCGTCATCTCGCCTTTGAGCAAATTCAACCCCTGCGGCCACTCGTCCAAACTGCTCTCCCTGAGGAACCGGCCCAGACGGGTCACCACACCGTTATGCATGGAGCGTATCTTATAAACCTTGAATTCTTTTCCATTACGCCCGATACGCGGCTGAACAAAAAAGATGGGGCCGGGAGAGGCGATCTTCATCAGCGGCGCAACAACCACAAGCACCGCACCCACAACGGACAATAAACCAACACCCGCAGCAATATCAAAAAGCCTGGACCATACGGCAAACCTTTTTGCCTGATATACAGACACAACAACAGATTTTTTATGCGCAAGCAAACCCGATGCAGGATCAGTGTTCCTGAGAGCATCAACAGGCACCACGATCTGCGCTGTTGTCCTAAAACCGTCCACACCAGGAGAAAAAATCTTTACATCCCCGCCGCGCACCTGGCAAAGGATCCTCGAACGCAAAAGGCCTATGCCTCTACCGCCAAAAATGATCTTGCCTGAGATCTTTGCCTTGACCACGCCCTCAACGAACCCGACGCCGTTATCTGATACTTCAACGACAAGGTCAGCTCCCTGCCTAAAGATCCGCACCCTCACCGGCCCCTTCACGGTCTCAGACTTCAGATCAGTCATGGCATACGCATCAAAAGCGTTCTTTAATATCTCCCTCAGCACGAATTCAAACGACTCACACAAGATCCTGCCCTTTGTCTTAACGATCTCTGCCAACGGGACCCCTTCATCAAATTCATGCCCTCTTATCTTCTCAACAAGCTGATCGATCAGCGCGTCCGTCGCGGCAGACTTGCTTAAGACGACCGGATCTTTCCAATGCAGATCGGTCTTCCCTATCAACGCTTCTCTGGCCTTCCAAGAGATCTCCAGGTCACGCTCGTTATATTGTATTGTCTTGTCCAACAGCATCTGCCGGGGTATGGATGTCGCAGCGCCATGCTGATCCCCTGTGACCGGCTGTATGATCAACCACCGGCGGACGAACATCCTCATCCACACCTGAGGTGACATCAAGAAACCGATCCATGGATCAGCAATACCCCACTCATCCAGACGGGCGAACATGTCTTTTGTTTGGCTCTTGCCTTTATTGGAAAGAACGAAAACATCTTCCCCTAAATGTTCGTATTTCCTTTTTGTTCCCGACGGAGTAACAACATAACAATCAATGCGATGCGCACGCGCGCTATCTTTATCCCCTAAGCGCTCTCCTGTAACAGGGTCTGTCTGCATATCAGAAAAGAATTCGCTGTAAAGACCGGAAGCACAATGCGAATGATACACTGCCATTGTGTTCTTAGGCTTGCCCTCAAGAATGCCTCCCGTTCTACCTGCTTTCTGGGCGGACGTATAAGCATATGTCCCCTCATCGTTCTTGTATATCCATCCCGCCCATTCAACGCTGTCCTTGGATCCTGGAAGGGTTGATCCGCTAATGCTCTCCATGGCATACCACGCCGCTTCATCAACAGTACGAAAACCATCTCTCGGCAGATCCTCTTTCGCAGCTTCCCGGCGATCTGTTCTACGCAATAAGAATAGCGCGAGCATGGTACCAACAAGCATCCCACCCCAACCCACCAGATCATGTACATGAATATCCCGAGGAGAGAATGCCGCCACTGCTGCAACAGACACGGGCAAAAAGGAGGACACCCTGAAAGAAGAAGATTCTTCAACTACCACAAACTCCAGACGCCCCCCACGGGAAAGTGCATACCCGGCCTCACGCTTGGCTGCGGCAACAACATAATGATTCAAGAAAACCTGATGATAGAACGCGCTCCCTGCGAACGGGGCATCGCCAACAATGAACGATGTCATCTTCGGATCATAACCAATAGCACGCAAGAAGCCGTCAACATCAGACTCGTCATACATGTAATCTTTGCTCTCAACTAATGACAACCTGTAATAACGGCTGAACAACAGGTCCCGCATGCGGGTATCGACGAGCGAGGCCGTATTGATCCGACCGATCTCATCGAGCGAACAAGGGCCTTTCACTGGACCGGCATGAGCCGCCACGATATTCCTGCCCAAGAAAAGGACCGGGCTCAAACGCATGGCTTCTTTATATTTCTCAACCCCCGCGTCCCCGATAACGCTTCGCAAATACTCTACATAATTCTTCGTCTGATCAATTTCAACACCATCGGTGAATTTTTCCCAGGGATAATCCAGGAGATCGTGATTCCCCAAGAGATAATACACATGCCGCGGATACATGATCTTAAGTGTCATGATCCTTTGCATCGTCTTGAAAGAAGCTTCGGCATTGATGAAATACGGTGCGATGATGGCTTCTTTTTCAGATGCCGTAAGCGTTCTGCCTTTTTGAAAAGCGGCCTGTTCAACGGCCCTGCTCACCTGCTCACGCTGTGGGCTTGCATGGACCGCGTCCCCTAAAAAGAGCAGAACTGCCTGTCCATAGCTGACCCTCTCAAGAACAGACTCTTCCAATTCTTTCTGAAAAGCAACCACGCGTTTGATCCGATGACCTAAAATAGACTCGAGCGTATCAATGCGGCCATGCAGATCGCCGACAACAATAACATCCACTTTCTCCGGCACCTGACGCAGATCAACAACGCCTGTCCCAAAAGCGCTCTGATGCTCGATCAGTGTCTCGGTAAAATTATCTATGATCTCAACAGGCTTCAACGCGGCAACATTAAAAGCCCGACGGAACCATGACTCAAAAATAACATTATCTTCATGGGAAAGCCTGAACGCTGAAAGCGCACCGCTCTCGTGCACAACACTCGCATTCATTTCACATGCACTTAACCAGCCACGCTTGGCATATAAAGGAAGATCAGAAAGAAGGATATATTCACTACCATTCAAACAGCGATACGTTGTTGCCAAAAACCCTTTGAACGGACCTGCCCGCACACGCCCGGTACGCGCCATTTCTTCGATCACCTTCGCACGCGCCTCTTCTCCGATCGACCGCAGGAAATTCACGGCGAGCGTAACATTGTGCTCAACCCTCAATCTCTTTATTTTCCAGCCGAAGATCCCGACCACACGCAATATCTCAAGACCCACTGCCCAAGCTGATGCCTTCTTCTCATCCGGCACCGACCGCGCCGAGTCCTTCATCGCAGAGCGAACTTTCATCCACATCAAAGGATTAAGCCAATGACGCGCCTGTTTGATGACCGCAAGCAACATGACCTTCCATTCCACGCCGAGCGCGACCGTGCTAGCTTCCGCAGAATCAAACCAAGCGATCGGCACTTCTATGATCTTCTTCCCCGTCATCCGTGTAAGTAACAAGAGTTCCGTATCAAACGCAAGTCCGTGTTCGGTGGCATACTTGATAAAAAGCGGGATCATCTCTTTGCGCCACAATTTAAAGCCGCGCTGCGTATCATGAATGCCAAAGAGCGGAAGCAGGATCAAGGTGACCAAATAAAGGAAGCCTTTGCTCGAAAGCATCCGCTTGATCGAAATATCCCGAACTTCTCCCCCGCGCATCCAACGCGACCCGATCGCGGCGCCCGCGCCCTGCTGGAGCTTCTCGACAAGAAGCGGAGCCTGGATCAAATTCGTTGAAATATCCGTATCCGTAAAACCGATCATATCCGCCCAGCCGTCCTTCGCGGCAAAAGCCATGGCTTTAAGGACTGCCCAGCCTTTCTTACTTCCCATCTCTTTCTTTTCTTCGGGGGAAACATCGATGACCTGGACCATGTCAGGGTCAAGCTCTATACCTTCCTTGCAATATTCCTCGCGGATCTTCTCCCAAAGATCTTTTACCGTCGCTGCCGATGTCAATTCCGGTGTGCCGTCATCAACGGCCAAGAGGCGCTGTTGTAATAAAGGATTGATCTTCTGCGCCACCAACATCTCCTGCACCTTAACACGCAAAGCATCTTCACCAGGATGATTGGTCTTTGTTCTTGGTAAAAGACGGCATGTCTCGTTATACATGGGCATGATCCACATGACCTTTGTAGGAGAAAGGATGCGTGCCAAAGACTTGAAAGACTCGTTAAATCTGGAATGTTCTTTTTCATCACGAGGCCGGATCGACGGAGGCAGTTCGGGCATTGTTGCATCTGATCCTGGCAGGCCGGAGAATGCCTGTATACTGCTTAACAAAGAAGAAGGGCGTTCAACCGTAAATAAAACAAAAACATGACGGTGTGCCCATTTCTTAATGAACTGGCGGAAAATAACTCTCCAACGGATATTAATATCCCCTAGCCGAAGATCTTTTCTCCCCATGACCGGTATAGCCAGCAAGGTCTTTTCGTCAATGACCTGAAAATCATGGCAGATCTTCGTGAGCAAAGAATCCCTTTTATCATCAGGGGTCATGCGTTCAAAAAGCTGAACATACCTTTGTTCCTTCTTTGAAAGACGCCGCCCCAATCTTTTCTTCATCAGAAAATAGTTATACCAGGAAAGTGTTTCGCCGGTAGCGAGGATGTGCGACTGTGGCACATAATCAGGATGATTGCGCCTGGGCACATCATGCCGGCGGTAAATAACCTCGCGCGCGAGCGTGACGAGGCTGACGATCTCCTGCTGTTTGTTGCCGTGCTGATCAATATATTGGATCACAACCCTGGTGTGCCCGGAAAACACACCGCACAGCATAAAGCGACGGGCTGTCAGGATCATATCATTGCGCAGAAATCCCATCAGATCCGACGTCGTGTAGATCCCGAACCATCCGTGATATTTCATGAAAAGATCGGGATTGCGCGGTTCATACCCCTGCATCACGATCGTATGCTGATCCGCGCCTTCTCCAGCCTGAATAAATCCGCGCAAATGATAGTGCACAAAGTTCTCGGGAGATACGGGATCGAATGTTCGGAATATCGCCCGCCCGCCAACAGTAGGACGAATGGCAAAACCCGTGGAAGGAAAAACTTCCGCATGAGGATTTTTCCGGGACGCTTCCCACGCTTGCTGGATCATCTTTCCGATAGCCGCTGGAGAAAGAAAAGACATCCGGAAACCTTTTTCATCCTTACCTATCGCAATATATTGATACCCAAGCTCGTTAAGATGACGGGACAGCTCATCCTCCAACGTCACAATATCATAAGCCCCCCGCGCCTCTACCTCATCAAATCCATCCAAAAGAGCCTGAGCACGAGCCTCTGGCATGCGGCTGCCATTAAGCGTGAACATCAATGTTAAAAGTTCCCTGATATCGGAAGACAGCATCATCTGCCTGGCCATATCATGAATAACGGTCTGCTGATCATTCACTTTATGACGGAAACGATACATGCTGAGCATGGCCGCAGTACGGGCCAGAACCTCTTTATAGCCGCGCGTGGTCATGAAATACTTCACCGGGATCGTGATCTGGCCTTCCATGTTCATTTCTCCCAGCGACCGCTCATCATGCCCGCCTCTGGCCAGAAAGAACTTTTTATGCACGAGCTTCACACGAACATCTTTCTTGAACTCCACCTTCTGAAAGAATTCCGCCATCTTCTGCACATGCAATGCAATATAAGCCTCAACATCCAAGGCGTCATCACTATACACAGCCTTTGTTGTCAGAAATACGTTAAGTTGTGCGATCTCCGACGCCAAAATAGTGTTATATCCTTCCGTCTGCACCACAGCGTAACGAGATGCCATTTCAAGTGCCAGATCCTTAAGCAAAGCGCCGTTCTTGAGCTTACTGATCGTCATGAATATCCTGCTACGTGCACCCGCGATCTGAACATCCTTGCCAAACGCCAGCCGGGCCGCTATATGTTCAGCCATCACTTTGGCCAAACGGTCCTGAAGACGGACCAGATCCACTCCCTCAAGAGTTTCCACCGGATACGCCGCCGTGCAAAAATGTTCATCCTCGAGCATGTTACTGGCACCAGGGCGGGACGCCTGATAAGCACAGGATCCGACCAACATCTGATCCGCGTAAATGATATGAAAATAAATATCATACAAAAGCATTTCCAAAAGCTCTGCCTGCTCCAACCCGTGAAGGGAATACCTGAAATAATTAAGCCTGTAGGTGCTGTTTAAAACAGCCGCACCCTTTCCCTGACGAGGCTCATAAGCAAACACAATATGACGCGGCATCAATTCGTTCAATCCTGACATTTTCAACCCCGCGCGAACATGATGTTCCATCGCATAACCCACATTGCGCGCAACGTCGAGCAAACGCACCAGTTCATCAGCCAAAGACTCGAAGCCTTTATCCTGCGACGTCCGGTAGAGCCATCCGATAAGCTCATTCTCAATGACAAAACCCTTTGTTTCAAAGCGGATAAGAAGAAACTGCTTTATCTTCTGGTGAAAAGCAACAGGCCCAACCTTATTCAAGCGACTGTTGTGGATCATGGCTTCAACATCCTGGCGGTATTGTGCCATCTGCTGTGACGAGGAGCGGCCGATCAACTGCCAGAATTCTTTATGAGAAACAGACTTTTGATGATCCAGATAAGAACGCACCATCTCTGCCACCATCCGGGTATGATCATGCGTATTCAACAAATAGATCTCGATGATATCCGCATAAAAGCCGGCCATACCCCAGGATAACTTTCCGCGCGGATCAACAAACTCCTCCATAAAACCATTCTTATCCAATAACCCTTTTTTGCTAAGCCAGGTTATATCAGCACCATTAGAGGGACTGGAAGAATCAACCTTACGATAAACCGCAATAGGGATAACACCTGCAAAAATACGTGCCAAATAAACGCCAAAACAAGACGGCAAATGAACAGCCGCAGCTTTTGAAGCCAGATAAACTTCACGATCACGGCGTATCATGCCCGCGACCTGGAACAACAGTGTTCGCACCTCTTTGCGCCTGATCGTTCCTGCAACTGTCCAAAGATCAAAAGAAGTTGCCCGCTTGAAAGCTGAACTATAAGGCCAAAAGATCCTTTCCGATAAACGCGCCGCCACCTTGAGCATGCCCATAAGCCAAGGCCGAAGAGCCGCAGGCTGTCCAAGCCCGGCCCGGGAACGCAGAAAATTCTTATAGACCTTCCAGAACACAAATGCACCTAAACCAACAGCAAGCCACATAATACCGGCCTGAAGCGTTATCGTCAGGACGATCAAAGGAAGAAATGAGGAATAAAGTTTTCCATTATGACTATCGGCCGCGGTGCAAGGACCTTTTGTATCCTGAAGTGACCCGATCCGAAGACGCTTCCTGATGATCTGATCGAGCCGCAAAAGCTTTTTATCCAAAAGAACGGCTAACGCTTCGTCATCCGCGGCAACTTCATCCTCGGGAAGAGCAAATATCTTATCGATCATATCCCATGCCCCAACGACAGCATGAGAACCCTGGTATATTTCCAACGCCTTGATCCTCGCCTTGAACTCGGGGATCTCGTGCGCCGGCATGCTTAAATGCACACGCACGCCTTGATGACGCAAATACGCCCACACGATCCAAAAACGCCTCATGGCCGCAAGGTCGCCGCAGATCGAAACGTCAACGCCAGCGGCATTCGCTTTTTCAATGACCGTCCGGATCTTCCTTAACACCAAAGGCATCACACGCCCATAAACACGCGCCCCCTGCTCAACGCTCGCACGATCGATACGGTAGGTCTTTGCCGTAAGATCATTCGAACCAATACTAACGAATGCGGCCAGCGAAAGAATATTATCCAGATCTACCACGGCACCCGGCGTCTCGATCATCGCCCCGATATCAAAGATCTTCGTGCCTTGCGGTATTCCTTCCGCGATCATCGCCTCAGTGATCGAGACCGGTAAAATACCATGGAACAAATTCTCACTGCGCACCAGGCCGATATTGCGCGCCATGAATTCCTTGAAAGCATCCGTGATCGCTTGTGCATCATCCGCGTTAGCCGCAGCGCCGACCGAAGAACGCGCTGCCCAAAACCGGCAATATTCCTGATAAACCGCACGACGACGCTCCTCACCATCTGCCCGATCGCGTGTCTTTGCGCTTGGATTAATATAAACCCTGTGGTCCTGGATCAACACTTCCTGATACCGCCGAAGATCTTTCAAGTCATCGGGGCGTGAAGGGTCCAGGATCAGAACAGGGATCTTGTTAGCCTTGGCCGCCAGCGCATAATGATTGTTCGTCGAGCCGCGTGTATTCAGCACCACTTTAAGACGCCCCTTAAGCGCACCGCTTACAGTCCGCATGAATTTGATGGGAGTAGGAACATCATGATATAAAAGTGCCGCCTGAAGTCCGTGAGGGTCCGTGGTCCCCAGCCCTTTTTCAGATTCTTCGATGATATAATCAGTCAAATGATCGTAATAATTACGGGCCTCGCGCAACACTTTCTCTTCAGCCTGTTCAATGGTCATCCCTGCATCTTGTGCGCGATACAAAGGAACAAAACGTGTCAGAAGACGCGCCCTGAACTCTTCCATCGCCGCATCCACCGACTGTTCCAACATTCTGCGGTAGCTTAGATCCTGACTGCCGTCTTTTTTCAACTGTTCAATAGCCTCTATGGCAATGCACGTAAAAATACGGGCCTGCTCTACTTCAAGAGCGATCAGCGGCTCTTCATCCGCCTCAACCTGGCGCGCGCTTAAAGCGGCAAGTGTATCCGCCATCCTGGAAACTTGCGCCAGAACGATATTCTCGCGCAACATCCGGCGTGTAGAATCCAATTGATAGGGATAATCCAGAACAAGTTCCCAAAGGATATCCTCATAGATCTGCGTAAGTTCCATGAAAAGACCGACGGTATTCTGCTGGACCATCAAAATACTTCTTTCCAATTGTATACGGTCCGCATCAGGCTCCAAAAGCTTGGTGCGCATATCAGCGATCCGCGCCTCTCCCGTCTGGATCTTGGTACGGAACGTGGCAATGACATCCAAGACACCCGCCTCACACCACTTGACCATCGGCAAGGCATCTTCACTAATAACCTTCTCCAAAAATCCCTCGCTCAACATTTTGTACTGATCGACACGGCTTGGGTCATGCTTGGCCATATTGCGCAAGAATGGTGTCAAAACCCTATAAAAAGCGCCGGCGCGTCCTGGAACACCTTTAAAACGTTCTTTCTTCTTCTCGATCATATCGGACATATCACCGATCATCGGTGCATACGAGAGCAGGTCATTATCATCCAAATGTTTATTGATGAGATCATAAATCGTGCCCTGCCCTTGAGGAACCTTGACAACTTCTCCGGCGGGATTAATGCCCCACTCCTGAAGAATAGCCTTTTCCTCATCCGTAATGACCGCATCGAACAATTCAAGGATCCCTACGGTAGCAGACAAACGGGAACGCTCGGCGATGAGGCGTTCCACAACAGCCTCGATCACCTCAGCCGCACACACAGGCTTTGCCGAAAAAAACCAGGAAAAACGCCCGCGCTTGACATGACTGTCGATCTTACGGACCGCAGCGGCAATAAGCTCAAGATTACGCAGACCAAAAAGGATCTGACGCTGTTCTTCTGTCAAACTGTGACGTTCCGCGAACACGATCCTGGCTTTGATATTAGAGACATCAACACTGTTATGCGCAAGCGGGATGATCACACGCTCCAGCGACTGCAAACGCTCCAGGCGTTCGGCAACTACCTTATAGCCCTCAACCGTCTTCTGGAATTCTACGGCATTGGCATGGCTCATCCCGTCGAGCTCAACTTTTTCATGAAGCGCGATCACTTTAAGAGCGGTCTTACGTGCCTCAGGATCTTCCACGGGAAAAAGCGCATCAAATCGACGGCGGGCTTCAGAAGAAACATGGATCGAAAAATGCCCTGGCTTGGAATATTCAGCCGCAAAGATCGCAACTTCCTGCATATTGCTGAGTTCATTGAAACGGATGGCTTCAGGGATCTCATTGTAATCAAATTCAAGAAAATCAACCTTGTCCCCATCAAGATCAAGCAGGCCGAGCGCTGCACAGCGCCGAACCTCAACCTTACCGGCCATGACCAGCCCTGGCAATGCCTTCTTGATCGCCTCGGTACAGTTGCCACAAAAACCAGACAACGACAAAGCGGGGGCACTCTCTTTTTGAACAAATCTGGAAGAAATAACATCAGCCAATGCTTCAGGCGTCGGAACATACGCAAGCTTATCACGGATATCCAACGGCAAGATCGCCCCGTCGTATCCGACAAAAACCGCCTGGGCCCCTTCCTTTGCCAAGGCAAGCATGGAAATATCATTACCGCTATCGCCAGCCACGAGCGTATCCTCAAGGGAAAGCCCGAATTTCGTAAGGTATCGCTTAACACCAATGCCCTTGCTGGCTGAAGAAATATCGATGAACCAACCCACCACATTAGTCACATAAAAACCCGAGCTTGCAAGAGCCGCCTGCAGACGCTCCGTGATCATCTGCGCTTTACGGTGTGCCGCTTCAGAATGTATCTGCAACGAGATCATGGAATGGCGCTGAACAACCCCCACCTCCCAATCAGAAAGACCGATCGCCGGATCAGCGCGAATACCCGCAAGTTGACGAGCGACCTCGGAGCGAAAATCCTCACTCATCGGCGCATAAGAAAGATCCGGATCATCAACAAGCGTTCTATCAGAACGTAAAAGCCGAGCACAACCGCCGACCTCACCTAGAATATAGACCTGACCGTCATAACGCATAGCCCCGGCAAGATCAAGCTGAGGAAAAATATTTGTATAAAACGTGTCCGGGGCCTGCCCAGTCGCGATAACCAGCCGACGGCCAGAACTCAGCACATTATGGATGAGCGCCTGACGCACCTTCCCCGGGACCCCTTGCTGAAAGTTATGCAATGTCCCGTCATAATCCGCAACAAAGACCTCGTGGGAATTAAAAAGATCGGAAAAGGATCTCTCGGCATCGATGGCCAAAGAATGGGCGCTCTCGTTAGAAATTCCTGAAATACTGCGATGGGCTTGATCCTCAACAACTTCATGAACCATCATGCGCGCCAGAAGCGTTGGCGTTATTTTATTATCCTCATATGAAAATAGATAAAGAATGCCGTCCTCAATAGTGGCACTCGGAGGAGCCCTTCCCTGCATTGAAATTAAACAAACCTCAAGATTGCGCGTGAGCACACCAAGATCCAGGCACCGCGCCTCTGGTAATTCAAAAACCAGACCGTCGATCATGGCCAGCGCCGGGGCGAGCACCTTCTGTTCTACTTTTACAGTATTAGATTTATACGCCGCAAGAGCCGCGATCTCATCAGGGGTGAGAATGCCGTTATATGCCTTCACAACATCGTCCCCTGCCTCAGCCCCAAATATCTTCCCTTCAAGCGCCTTCAGATCATTCCCGTCAAGAATGTCCAGATTCCTCCAATGACGGACCTCTTCACAGCTGATGCCTTCAAAATAACGGTCGCCATAATCACCGAGGCCAGGAACGATATAACCGATCTCATTTAACTTCTCATCCAGCGACCCGGTGATGATCCGCTTGATCGCATATTTCGCGGTGATGTTCTTGATACCTTCCGGGACAGAGACGACATGCACGCCCGTGATCTGCGAAGGCTTGATGCCTTCTTCTTTCATCAAGATATCGATCGTGAGGGCAACACTTCCGCCGATGGCAAACATCGGGTCCGCGATCACAACCTCAAGGTCCGCCACATCAACACCCTCCGGCATACGCCAGTTGCCCTTATAATACATCGACGGCTCAAGCGTCTTCTCATCGCGCTTGACACCGATGTGCCAAAAGTAACGATACCCTTCACGCTCAAACGCTTCGCTCATGGCCATGGCCGAACGCCACGGGAAAACGATCACGGTCTTGGCAGGATCTGCGTGCTTCCTAAGTTCACGGGCAATGCTCGTCGTAACAATGGAAGAAAGCGCACGATACCGGGCAGGCGTTGTGTTCTTGGTCTTATTCAAATGATCCGCACGCATCTCATCTAACGCAACGCGGGTTTCTTCTTTGAGGGTAACGACGGGGACGTTAAGAAACTGGGCTTCTGACATTTCTACTCCTCGACGAGCGATCTCAACCAGCCAATCACCTAAACTCAAAATATCCGCATAATCCGCATGATCAACACTAGCCCTGTCATTTGTCGTCGCATAATTAGCACGAACATGTGCCACAGCCATTCCAGCCGCTCCCCAAATAGTTTCATTACCGCTGGCATTCGCCTTAAGTTTAAAGACTGCCGGCTCAATACCAAGCGCGCGCCCGGCGTCAAGCACGACCAACCGCTCCAAAGCCCCATCTACAAGATTAATGAACATGACCGCCAAAGAACCAGCATCCCCGCTTAAAATATCTTCATATCGGCCATTCTTCTGCAAACGATGCCCGTCGACAGGTATCATCAAAGCAATATCTCTTAAAAGATCTGGGTGCTGGGTCTTAATATCAAGTGCACCCCGATGTTCAAAAGTTTCTTCTTCTGCGGTAAAGAACAATCGGATACGGCCATGCGGAATATTCTTCTCCTGCAGTGCCCGCATCATCTCAAGGATCACCGCAATACCGATCTTGTCATCAAGACCATTGGCCCCGTTATCCCTACCTGTGGCGATCACTCTCTGAGCATTCCGATCCAACACCAGGTCGGCAGCATTATTATCGGAAATATCCATATGCGCATCGAACGCAATGACCCCAACGCTTTCCTGACCCGACGTCGCCGCAAGCTCAACGACAAGGTTCTTGGGAGCGTCCCCTTTATATAAAACCGTAACCGGAATATGCTGTGCCTGGAACCAGGCTTCAATATAAGAACGCACCTGGCCTTCCTGGCCGGTCGGACTCTTGAAGGATAACAATTCACGAAGCGTCTCAAACATCTTTTGCAGATCAACATAACGTGCGGAATAATTAACGCATGAGGCAGGAACAATAGGCAATTCCTTCTCCACGGGTGGCGCCGTACGGCTTGACTCAGCCGCAGTCTTGGCAGGTGTTTTTATCTCTTCAGGACCTGCCCGCGTCTCAACAGCACCCTGTTTATCCGTTGACACCAACTTATTTTCTCCAGCAAACGCCATGGAATTAATAGAAAGACCCCTTTTTACAACATCCACCATCTTTTCAACGATACGTTCATTGGCAAGAATATCAATTCCAAGAATGGCATACCCAACCGCCATCCCTTGAATATTGGCAAACTTCCCTTGCTCATGTCCATTACCAACCGCTGTATACCACATCTGCCAATCCGAAAGCTCTTTCTCAAAAGAAACCCATTCGACAGCCTCTACTTCAGATGCCTGAATTGCAACGCGAGCCTTCTCTTCATCCCTCACCTGATACATATACAAAACAACCATCTCTTTATCGTTTAAGCCCATCTTCTCATTTCGATGATGCGCAGGAAATGTTCCCACGTATTGAAAACGATCAGGATCAAGCTTATGTCGGCTATCAAAGACATCTTCCTCTGTTTCATTAATGGCCCCATCCAAATATTCTTTCTCCAAAGCAAGATGACCCGCCGCAGACACATCTCTCATGCCAGGAAAGAACTTCTTCTTTCTCGAGCGCACCTGCACCAGAATACGCCCCTCACGATCATAAAGAATAACCGCAACGGCACGATGCTCTGTGCCCTGCGCATGACAAAGATCTCTGGGACGAACTTCACCGGTATATTGATCTTGCCCATCAATGATACGTAAATATTCTGTTCCTTGTGGATGATCATCATCTTTAAAAGTCGTCAACTGTTCAAAAGACTTCTCGACACCTAAAACATCTTTAAACTCTTTTTTCCAAACTCCGAGAGCATGAATAAGCTTGCCGTGATCTCCATTAAAAATATCAAGCAACACTTCATGATCTTTACCATAAGAAAGGATCTCACCAGAATTAAGGTCAAGGGACAACTCTCTTCCATATGTATTCATATTACTGAATCGTGTAAAGGTGACATTATCAAACACAATATCTCTAAGATCATCGTTCGAGAACTGCTTGAAGATATCAAATAATTTATTCAGTTCATCCATCGTCATCACACCAACAGGATAACCCAATGTAATATGACCTGTGAAATCACGTTGTTGTTTAGGCTCACTCGTGCCCTTTTTTATAGAATCCTCGACCTCAAATATCTTATCCAACTCTTTGGGGTCATTAAATAAAACATGTGCCGTTAAGGCCAGCTTATAACCAAGCCCCTTCATCTGCGCAGAAACAGGTGTGATATTCTTTATCTTACTGAACACTTCGCGCGCTTCTTCTTTACGCCTTATCACATGCTCATCAAACCCTTCAGCAGAAAGCTCTTTATCAATATCACATACCGTCATATGCAAAGAATCAATTTCCGTCCAAGCCATAAATTTAGACAAACCAGCCCGCTCTAAAGCCTGTTTAAGACGATCACGAAAAGCGACCAAACGTAAGAAAGCTTCCGAATTCTTTGAAACAAAAGAAACCACCGTCGTTCCAAAGAAAGGCAACGCGTTACCATCGTGTGAAAATTTCTTGTGGTGCGCAATTCTATCTAATATTGCAGCGCTTCTATTATTTAACGCTGCCGCACGCTCAAGAATTCTATGATCATAAGCTTCATACTTCCTGCGATCTTCAACCGACATCTCTGTCCACGCCAATTCCTGATCACTGAAGGGTGATATGAAAATACTTGTTAGCTCATCTCCATATTTCTTGTGGAGCGCCTCGAACCAGGCTAAACCACATTCAAGGATAACGATCTTATTGCCCTTAAATACCTGATCCAAACAAGCAACACTTGCCCTTCCCTCATGTTTTTCATTCGACTGCGGATCAACATAGGAATAATCATCTTCAAAACTCGTTACCGCCAATCCCTGCGCTTGACCATTAATAGAAGCGGTGATGATCTTGCCTTCACTTTCCAGCTTCTTTAATGCATCAGGATTGCGATAATGATAATTCTTTCCCATCACCTCGCCCTTGCGGATATTACGTGTATGAAAAAAAACGAACTTTGTTGTCATCTTCCCATACAACTCTTCAAAACGATCCCACACAGCACCTTTACCGCCGCCGGGTGGACCGCTAAAGATCGCAAACTTCGCGATCGTATCATATTGAGAAAGATCAATATTACCCAACTGATCAGCCAGTTCTTTTGCTGTCGTTGTCTCTTGATACACAATACCTACAGCATCAGCAATGTTCCTGAAGATCGTCAGCGCAAACCCTTCGGTCAACTGATCGATCATTGCTTTATATTCAGCTTCACTGCTGGCCCACGTATTAACCAGAGCTTTTTGATATTCATGACGACGGCTCACCTGAAGGGCCGCTTCATTAATGCGGTTATTAAATTCTTTCTGCGGAGTTGGAATATAAAACTTTGTTACCGGCTCGCCTTTTTTCTGCTTCGCATCAGACTCATCAAACACCACCTTGGCTTCCTTGCCTTCACGCGCATGAATACGCTTGGCGATCTCAAGACCAACAGCGGCCTTAAACACAACCTTCATATCACTTACAGCCGTATCAATGCTTGCATCGCTAAACGGTGATATAAAGATACTCGTCAACGCGTCCCCATACTTATCATGCAACGCCTCAAACCATGCCAACCCGCATTCAAGAACAACGATCTTTACGCCATTAAAAACAGCATCCAGGCCAACCACCTCAGAAGATCCTTCATGTCTCTTGCCGCTTTGAGGGTCCGTATAATCATAATCATCCTTGAAAGAAATCGTCGCCAATCCTTGTAACTGCCCGTTGACAGATGCTGTAATGATCTTTCCTTCAGCTTCCAGTTTCTTCAACGCTTCAGGATTGCGGTAATGATATTCTTTCCCCATCGTCTCGCCGTCACGGATATTACGCGTATGAAAAAGGGTGAACTTCTGTATCATATCGCCATACAGCGCTTCAAAACGCTCCCACACCGCGCCCTTGCCTCCGCCAGGCGGGCCGCTGTAGATCGCAAGCTTGCCGATAGTATTGTATTTGGAGAGATCTATCTTTCGGATCTGATCAGCTAATTCTTTGGCGGTTGTCTTGTCGCTATAAACGATACCAACAGCTGTCGCAATGCTCTGGAAAATAGTCAGTGAAAATTCTTCGGTGAGTTTCTCGATCGTAGCCTTGTATTCTTCTTCGCTATTCGCCCACGTATTAACCAATGCCGCCTTATATTCATGCCGACGGCTCACTTGTAAGGCCGCTTCTTCAATGCGCTTGATAAATTCTTTTTGAGGTGTCGGAAGATAGAACTTTTCGATCTTTTTACCGCTCGCCTGAACCGCCTGCGACTGCTTCGCGACTTTTTCCGCTTCTTTAACTTCACGCGCATGAATACGACGGGCGATCTCAAGACCAATAATAGCGGCCAACGACGGTGGGGCTTGAGACTTCTTCGGATCTTCTGATACTTTATTAGAAGACTTTACGTCAGGGCCTGCACGGGGAGGATTGCTATCTTTGGAAGATTCCTGCTTCTTCACGCCATCCTTGCCATGATCCAATGCCGGAGCATTACCAGCGCCCACAGCACCCGTGGCCTGCTCCACCTTCACGGCAGCCGCTTGAGGCTGTGTCTGCTTCTTGCTCTTAACGATCTTCTGATACCACGCCATCGGCTTTGAATCCTTAGCGTGCTTCTTCCATACAAATGCCAAACCATTCTTAAAGATATCTACTTTGATCTTATCCTTATGCATGTCGCTATTGCTAAGGATGAACAGCGTCATAAAATCCAATACGGCATACGGTATGGCCAAAAGCCCCATCGTGATGCCGGTGGTATATTTCTCCTGCGCCTTGACACCGGCAACAATAATGGCCGCCAGCCCCGCCGTCATAGCCGCCAGGAACACCGGCGCTGTGATATATCCCAGCGAATAAACAACCACCGCTACCGCGATCGCTCCAAAAATCGACCCAGAGACCATCGGCTTCGATCTACCATTTTTCATGAACGGCGCGAAAATGAACACGACCGGGAATACATAGAAGAAGATCTGGCTCAACACCGCCACCGGATGGAACGGCGCCATCAAGGCGATCGCACCCAGAAGAAGACCCCAATAGATCGACGTACGATACTGATCATAAAGTTCACTGAAAGACAGGCGCGGATAAACGATATCCTTAACACCGCTTGAGAAAATACCCGCAGTTCCCTTATGGGCATTGCGCACCTTCTCATCATGAAGCGGGACCAGCGAACCGAATGTGAACACCAAGCTCCACATCCGCTTCATATACATCGCATACCCCCTCCAGAAACCATACTTGGACGTATAAATCCTGACGCCGCCCGCCGTGATCGCCTCAGCAAGGATATACTGGATCCCGATGAACAACAGCGGCCACGCCAATGAACTGAACGGAGTGAAGTTCAGGAAGAACGCAAAGATGAAGATCATCAGGTTATAACGCGGCACCAGCGGCTTATTGATATAGAAATCAAAATTCTGCAGAAGCGTTGCTTTTTCCGTCCAGTGAAGTTCATCCGTGCTCATCGTCATCTGGAAGTGGACCGAAAGGAACTCGTCGATAACAAGCCCACCGAAACGATTCTGGAATGCCAACAGCGACCCGGGGATCATCTCACGCGGGCGGCCAATGCTCATGCGCGGTGAATTTTCCGCACGATACCCGACCATGATCGCCTCCTGTGCTCCCCCGGTATCCTCAATGTTCGACATGAACGCCCCCATGCGGCGCATCGCATTCCAACGCACAATACCAGGACCATAAAATGCGTGTGTCCCGATCTCAGACTCAGCAAAAAGTGTACGCAAGTTCCAGACATCTTCCGCCACACGATGATCTTCTGCCGCCGGGCTGACATAACCCGTCTTCATCTCCATCGCAATAGTCATAAGCCCCAGGCGCGGATCATGTGTGAACTTGTCGGCCACCAGCGGAACAGCCAGAAAATCCGTCGGAAAATAAAAATGATCTCGGTCCAGATTAAAGATCATGGCGTCAGACTTGCCATTGCGCTTGAGATATTCTTCAATGAACCGGCCGCAAATACTCCACTTGTCTGTCTTCACCGTCCAGCGCGCCCCCTGATCTTTCGGGAAATCAAATTCCAGGCCATCATTCTCGATCTTATTTCCTTTTTTAAGATCTTTGGTCGAAACAATGATCTTATCGCCATACGTATTAAGAACATACCCGCGCTCGTCGCTACAGAGCATGTCGATGATCTCTTTAGCTTCAGTCCCGCCCCACGCCTTTTTGGCCTTTAATGCATCAATCTCTGCCTGCTTCTTCGGCTTATCCGCTTCCGTCGCTTCCGCTAAAGCCGCTTCTGCTTTCTCGATATCAGCTTTCAATTTCTTTTCTGCCAGATCAGGATCAATATCTTCATGCACATGGACGAACATCACAAGTTTCGGCAACAACGCCTTGATCTCTTCCTTGGTCTTTCCGCGAAACTCAAGGAACGCGCTCATCGTTGACTCACCGGCGATCTCCGCTTCTTCAAGCGTCTTCAAATACCCATCCGCGCGAAACATGATCCAACCCTTGATAAGTGCGCCTGAAACAGCCTTCCATTGCTTATCAAACGCCTTTTTATCCTCAATACCAAGGGCAGTCATGATGATCTTCGCTTCTGCCGTTGCCCGGTCTTTCTTGACAGCACCAAAGATCTTCTTGGCTTCACCATCAATGTCCTTTTGGATCGCGCCGTCACGATGCATCTTAAGAAGTGCCGGATCCTTGCTGATCTGTGCAAAATCCGCGCGAAACTTCATTGTCGGCGTCATCATGGCTTTCACGAGCTCCTCACGCTTGTCCTTGGTCATATTGCGCGCCATGATCATCACAATGGTCTGCCTGAGCGTTAACGAAGGATCTTTCAACATCTCCACGAGCTCATCCGCCGTTCCCTTGCTTACATCCTTCAGCCATTCCTTGCGCAAACGCCCGCTCAAATAGATCGCCCAAGGTCCGGCGAACTCACCCTTGAACATCTCAAATCCAGAGCACAGCGTCTGACGTGTCAGGCCTGTTTCATCTTCAATATCTTCTCCATCCAGGAACTCAATGGTCGGAAGAACGCGCTTCTTACCTGTACCCTTGAAAATGACCGGTAGAAGCTGATCGATATCAATATTCCTTACATACTCATCAAAACCCTTTGACCCGTTCTGAAGCGAGATCTCCAAGACCATCTTATTAAAGAAGCTCTTGATCTCATCTTCTGCCTGACGGGTCAACTGAACGCCGCGCAGGATCTCAACAGCTTCCTCAACCGTAACATTCTCACGAATGATCGTCAGAAGCGCCGCAGCCGTCTGTTCGTCGGCCAGATCGAACTTCACCAGCGTATCCTCAACAAGCACCTTACGGAAAGAGATCTGCCAGAAACGCCCCGTCTCCGGTGCCTTCAGCATGACCATATGCGCTTTCTTGATATCCTGTACCGACTTGATCGTACGAACCTGCATCCTTGATTCTGCCGCCGTCGCCGCACCTTCAACGAAAAGATACCAGAAACTTCGGATCGACTCGCGCAGCGTAAAGGCCATAATAAATCCAGCAAAGACCCATCCGATCGCAGGCAGGCCGACCGTGAAATAGGTCGCAGCCCCGATCAACACTGCATTGAAACTAAACCAGGTCGCGCCATAAATATAGAAGAACCGTTTCTTAGTCTTCAACCGCTCCTGCATCGCAGGATCGTTCTTATATTTATAATTCTTCGCTGTCCGAATGATCCTCAAGATCGCCATGGCCCAATCATTCATATGGAACTTCAAATGCTGTGCCATCGCATGTATCTGATATCCAAAGATGATCCCCAAGAGGGCCAAGAACACAAGCCCCTGGGCCGGGATGATCGTCCCGACAATAGCTAAACCAACCGCCAATATCACACCACCAACACCGATCATCCAACCCAACGCACGGATCGTCTTTACCAGCGGTGAGGTGATCGGGAAAACAGGAAGCTTATACCCTTCCGTCTTGTAACGATCGGATATCCACTGCTTGAGGCCCTTTTGTTCTCCCTGCGACATGAACAGATCTTTTTCGATCTTCTTACTGACCACTTCCTTTACTTTCTTGTCAGCTTTCATATCTGTCAAAAATGACTTAAACGCTTCCGGTGTCAGATATTTATTCAACCCGTGACGGATGATCGGGTCAGCGATCTCATTACCACGAGGAGACTGCAGATCCTTGAAATAATATTCGAATGCACGGCGTAATTCACGGTCCGTGAACACGAAGTAACCACAAGACTGTTTTTCAGACTTGAAGAACGGCACCAAATATCCCGGACGCTTGCCCTTCATGTCCGCATCCCATTTCTCCGCCTGATCGATCATCATGATCAGGATCAAATTCACGATCGGACGGATCACATTACGTTCAATGAACATCATGCGCTGTTTACGGTCGTTCAGGTCTGTCTTCGCCATATCGTTAAGAACTTGTGCGCGCTGTTCATGACCTGCCGGGTAATACGTATCTACCAGCACCTGCGGATCTTTTCTATAAAGACCGAGCAGGTATCTGTTGTATGAATCAACAATATACAAATGACGATTAATGAACGCCAGACGAACCCGGAGCTCCATCTCATCAGGAAGGACTTTCAATGCTTCGTTCAAACCGCCGACCGTTTTATAAGTACGGCCAAGACCGATCAACGTATTTAATACGATCGCGATCAGTTTCGTCACGGTCAAGAGGAAGATCGGCAATAAAAGTGTCAGCGCGCCTATCCCCAAAAGCAGGATCGCAAAAGTCGGGGCCACATTACCACGGACCGCAAAATCCTTGATATTCGCCCAAAGACTGTTCTGCTCAACGCTATGCTTGAACTGAACGGCAAAATATTCTTCAGCACTACCCAAGAAACTTGTACTGCGGAAATCCATCCACCCCATAGGAATGGAACGACTGTCCACCTTGAAGATAGCGCGATCATGATAATAGAACACTCCGTTACGCTGCGCGAGGCTCAACGCCTCATGGTCACTCATCAGACTAACTTGGCTAGTTACAACCGTACCAGCACCCTTGAACTCTTCAGCATCGACCGACTTTCCGAGAATAAAATCATTCAACTTCACAGAGCCCACTAAACGAGTCCAGGAAACCGATGCCCCGCCAAACCCTTGAGCAGGGGTGATCTCAGCGAGAATAGCATTATTCTTTGATGTTGCCGGATCAACAAGCGCAGTATAGATCTTCTTATCTTCATAACGAGAAGACGGCTGTGTCAGCGTCTGATCAAAAGCAACCTTCGTACGATATTCACTTCTCGGCAGACCAAAGTCATTGAAGAAAACGACCGTAGAACGCGCTTTGAGCCATTTTCTTTCCTGATGGAATTCCGCGAACAGCATCCCATCCGACAAACGAAATGCACGCCCCGCAATGCTCTTTTTAGATTCACGCACATCATTGATATCGAACACCAACACATCAACATTACGGCCATTTACATCCACCGCAGTCAACAAACGGCGATTCATCGTGTGCATCAATACCGACTGCGTCTGATAATCACTGATCAATTCTTTGCCCGACAGGCGCTCAAATGTTTTTGCCATCACCGGAATACGTGGATCAGCATTATCATAGCGCGGGAATGTGATTTCCTTGGACGCATCCTTAGCCGGAAACCCGCGATCATCATAAGCGACTGCACCCGTCAGATTACCCACGATCCGTCCCCGCGCATCCCTCTGCTGTTCTATCGAATTCATCATCCAGACCATCGAAACATCCGCGTGATTATTAGGACCATACAGGAACCGGACGAAATGGTCATAACGATCCTTCTTCGCCACGGCGTTCAGCGCGCTATTCATCTCCTTGGAGACAATGCCTTCCTTGGTCTTGAAAATAACACGGCCCGTCTTCACATCAATGTGAGTGTTATTAGAGAACGCGCCGATCTCCTCAACGCCATTCTCGAGCGACACAGCCACCGTCTTATCTGCCACCGTATCCCCGCCGATATAAAATGAATAGGTCTTACGCACCGGAGCGTCCGCATTGAACACCGTCTCTTCAATACCATTGCCGCGCACATCACGCACCTGCATATAAGGCACCGTCTTATTATTCTCGTAATAACGGATACCTGCATAAATAACAGCACGTCCGCCGCGGGCATACACCTGCTCAGGCGTGATATGATTAATATCCAGCTTGACCCCGTCCTCATTCACGAGCCAGCTGTGGTCCTTAAGGTCCCCGATCACCTCGTCGTTCACCGCATATGCTTTAGCACCGCTTGCCACCTTGATCAACCCGGGCACGCCATCGAACTCATTGAGCGTGATCGTATCCGGTGTGAACACACCGTTGACGGTCACCCCCTCAAGCTTCGCCAACACGCGGCCCGTATAATCTTGGATTTCCTGACTCAGCGCCCCTAAACGAACATCCTTCGGCTCAGCAATGATCAAACCATTACGCGTATCATATGCCATCATCTTCTCAAGATGACCACGCACCCGCGAATCAAGCGCAAGGCGGATCATCACCGCTTTATCTTTATCATTCGCCATCAAATCAAAGACGTTCTTCATACTCGCATACGCCGCGATGGTCCTACCCACGCGTATCTGAACCGTGCCAAACTTTGTATCTGCTTTAATATCTGATTCTAACGCAACCCTGGGGCCAAAATTACCAAATGTGCTAATGCTTTCCGTCAACACCCTCGCACCCGACATTTCTTTCTTATTCAACACTTCATCCTTCAAACCGCGTGTTTCAATCCATGTCTGCCCCGTCAAAAGACTATTAATCTTAACTACTGCACGAATGCCACGCTCTTTATCAAACCCGCTAATTTCGTTTCCAACCGTCCATGGAATACGCGTTATATGCTGTTTTGTAAAATCATAATGATAAAGATTCTCTATACCAACCGAACCAACATAACCCCAACCGGGGATCTTCGATGGCAAAAACCATTCAACCGCTTTGCCTTGGTCATTTACTCTAAAGACCTGATCGATTTCATTGATCATTTCAGACCCTCGAGCTACAAACGCATTAATACTCATCGGAAATGTTGTGCCATCACAATAAATAACAGTAACATGCTGATTAATAATCTCAGAAAGACTGGTAACATTCATCTCTATATATTGCGTGTCATACGCCTGCTGTTGCGCCACCACCATCGCCCTCACCGGATCCAACCGCTGTCCGCCCCGCTCTAAAAGAGAAACCTGCTTGAGATCATACGTCGGCTTCAACGGATCGCCATACGGAAAACCATTATTGCCATGGGCCAAATGCACATAGATCAACTTACCCGCCTTAAAATCCGCCACGATCTCAGCTTCTGTCTTAAACTCCACCCCGCCCAACTCGTTCGGCACAATGAGCTTGGTTTTAAGCTCAGCGAACATCTGCTTAGCCTCTGTATCATTATTCGGAAGGCCGGCTTCCTGCCCACGGATCTGAAGATGTTTTTTATGATCTCCAACAACATCAACAAACTTCGCCTCTCCTGTCCTGAACATCGCCTTGATCTCATCCGCCGTATAACGCGTAACGATCTTGCCTTCTCTCACCGAGAACTTGTTATCAAATTGGCGGGCAATAGCTTTCCCGTTCTCGCTAAGCTCGACGACTCCACTCACGACACCCTTCTCATCAAGAACAACCAGCGCCCGCGGATCAAATCCTTTTCCAAATCCATTGATCGTATATGTTGTCTTAACAACAATACCCTCGGCCTTCTCCTCATTTTTCGTCACGCCATTATTCGCGCCCAAATACTGAACGGCATAAGTTTCATCAATATCCTCAAGAACCCTCGGCGCCTGCCGGCTATACACAACACCAATACCCTTGTCTTTATTGGCCGCTTTCGTGATCGCTTCAAGCGCGCTCGACGCCTCAACGATCTCATACGTTGCCGCACCAAACTTACCCTTAACCTCATCCGATACCCTGTGCGGACGGTTCATTTCATTCACACGGCGGCTTTCGCTCGCGATCGTCGTAGGCTTGCCCACCAGCGCCCTGACACTTTCGGTCATAGGCTTCAACTCATCTTTTAACATCTCAAGAATTAGATTCGTATCGCTCTTCGCCTCGGTCATGCCCTCAGGATTGAACGTCACCACCGGCTGGACAACTTCTTCAGGAGATAATTGACGGACCAATACTTCACGGCCATTGATCTTGATCTTTTCATGCTCGAGCAATTCCGCAGGATTGGTCACAAGCTTGGTGATCACCCCCGAGAACTGATGACGGCGTGCCACATAAACAACCATTTCGGTCAATTCAGGTTTGCCATCCTTACCGATCACCGGCCAACCATTTTTATCCACCTTGACCAGCGCACCATTAGCAAGCGACACTTCATCAACAAGCGCCTTCTTCGAAAGGAGCGTCTTAACAACCGTCGTCGTTGGGTCAGGGTTCCCGTTCTTATCTGTATTGAGCGCCTCTTCCGGAATAAATCCAGTGCCCGCGAACCATTCGATCGATAATGCACTCAAATTCCCCTTCGCATCAGCGCCCTGATTCTTGACCTGATAACCTTTTTGCTCACCCTTATAAAAGATCATCTTGCCCTTAGCGCGATACTCCGCCGGGTTCTTGACCTGTTCAAAACCTTTATTCTTCAACTGCACATAAAACGCATTCGGATCCTCAACCTTGAATGTCTCATAATAGATATCATTATTATTTGTGTTGATGTTCGCGCGATACTCCATCGCCTGCTGATAGATCCCGTATTCAACCTGCTGCCCATCTTCATCAAGAGGAATAAGCACATTGATCGGACCGAAGAATTTAAAGAACCACGGAATAGTATTAAATGTCGCCTTATTACCGTACGTCGGCACAGAACGCGCCACCTTGACCAAACCAATATCACGGACCGTATCTATATCTTTTTGATTATTCTGATCGTATGTCTCCACCTTGGTCCAGTTATATACAAATGTATTAAAGATCTTCTTGAACCAAGACTTGTCGCAACGAAATACCTTACCCAACCCGCGATTGTTATAAAGCTCAACCGTATTCCCCTTCTGCAAAACATTATCAACAAAGAAGCCTGTCCCGACCGTTTTACCAACCACGGTTTGAGAACCCCATTGAGCCACGCCCTGCGCTCCAAGATAGATCTCATGCCAGGTCTTGCCGGGATAATTGATCATCGCAACCCCGGAAACTCCCTCGGTCAGATCCCCCATTGCCTTTGAGAAGAAAGGATATTGATAATCCAATGCAACCCCAACACCCACGCCCCACGGGCCATAATATTGCGACCGTGTCTCTGCCAAATTGGTCCTCTTGATCTCAGAAACAAGATGCTTGTTCTTTTCTTCAAGGGTCTTTTTCACAGGCTGAACCGCAGGGGTCTCTTCATCCGCCTGATCTTCAGGATCCGGCCCAACTAAGTCGGGCGTCTTTGTGTCCTCATCCTGCAGATCCAAATGCTGTGCATTAACAGCCTGCACATAGCTGATCGAATTCACATGCCCCGTATCCTCATCCGCCCTCGCCGTCTTCACTCCACCAAAAAGCACCGCCGCCAACGCGATCCCCATCCCCAACTTCCCGGCATACCGCTTTGTTCCCTTAAAGATCTTCCGCGAACCAGCCAACGTACCGAAGAACATCATCCCGAAGAACTTCCTCATCGCAAAGAAGCCCATCACCAAACCAGCGCCCATCAGAGCCAGCCAACCCGCGACCTTCGTCTTCCCATTAACCTCCACTGAGATCGGATCATTGCCGCTGGCCCCTTCCACAGGCACAACGCTCAACACCGTCACCGGCTTCGATAACCCTGTCCAGCGACGCGTCTTCTCATTTCCACTATCCTTCACCGCCAAGAACCCGCGCATCCCGCCATCAAGCGTCATCACATCCTGATACCCGCCATCCTTAAAGAACTTGGCCATCTCTGCGAGCGTCGGCCCCTTCTGACCATAAAAAGCGCCCTTAACATAAACCAGGCTCCACGACCCGTTCTGATGACGCGCCAGGAAATTCCGCGCACCATTATCAATTTGATGTTTCTCAGGCGTGATCTTAAGCTGACCATTGCTCATCACAAGCGGCCCAGCCTGCAATACATTCAAAATATTTGTCTTCGTAAGGATCATCTGCGCCACGGCACCAGAAGCCGGCACGATCCTGGCATCCTGTTTCCCGGCAAATAATATCGCACCAGCCGATGCATTGAATTCTTCACCATTCTTATTAAAATCAGAAATGATCGTGCCATCACACTTCACCAAACCAACCGACTTGCGGTCCTTATCAAAATACCCGCCATTAATGACCGCCGACGCCTTAGGATCAGCATTCGTCTCAACATGGATCGTATACTGCGACGGCTCAAAATTCACGATACGCGCCTTATACCCGCCCACATTCGTTGTAACGATCTGAAGCGGCGCAACCACCTGTTTCACCATCACCGGCACATTCGATACACCCGTCATCGGCACCATCTGCGCTTCAGCCGTACCCATAAAGAAGGAAGCAAGCCCCGCAACCAGCAGGCTTGTAGCTTTAAAGAAAGAAGAGGCCAGACGATGCAGAACATCTGCACGCGAAGCGGAGTGGGCTCCATTCGCTTGGCCTCTGGGGAATTTGACACACAGGGTGCCAATTGCGGCAAGCATCAGTATCACTCCACTGACGAAGCCATTCCACCGTGACGAACCAAAATCTTTTTTATCTATATTGGGATTATATTGTGTGCTCGGGAAAACACCCATCCCGGCTGTTCCCTCTTCTTTCTTGACATCAGAAGTCGAGGCAGTCGGTATCTCTTGTGTTCCCGCAGCCACACTACTAGAAGCTTCACGAACGTCACTTCCAGCACCAATCCTGCTTTCCTCTTTATTCGAGGTCACAGTCCTAGCACCTTCAGTTTTGCCGTTCGCGGCGGCATTGGCAGATCCAGTTCCCAGGGTCAGAGCTCTCTCACTTACACCTTCCAACGCGACGATGTTAGATCCTGTGCTGGCTTGTGTTACTTCAGTTTGGCCAGACACACCTTCCACACCCCAGATGTCACCCGCAGGCTCTTCGCCCGTGGACGCATTTACAGCATTACTACCTGCGGCAGTCTGCACACTTCTCCCGTGCACACCCCTGTCAGAGCTGATCTTACGCACCCCCGTATTCACACTGAGGGCGAGCTTGACCTGTTCCTTCCGCGCTTTCTCCTCGTCAGACACAGTCCACACGAACCCTGTCTTCAGATCGCCAGCGCTCAGGTTGCGGCTACCGTTCATTGTGCCGTTGATCGGGCACACGTCCAGAACCACAGCTTCGGCTGTTTGATGATGGCCAGCCTTGCGACCAGTCGTCATCGGAGCTTCATTCACCTTCAGATCCGTAGAAAGGTCCCCACGGAACACAGAACAGTTGATACGATCGACAGTATTGCCAAGCGCTAATGTTCTGGCATTATTCACAACCACATTACTCTGTACTACGGTGTTCTTTGCTACTTGATACGGTACTTCATTAACTGCGATGCTCTCATTGTCCTGAGCGAGTTTGTTAGCATTCGAGCCGGCAGCTTGGACATTAGCCAACTTGATGCCTTGATCATGCTTCTTACTCTTCACTACCTGTGCCCAACCGTCTTTAACAACCCCCGCGAGTGTCGGACGAACCGCGGATGTGTTTTGATCTTCTTCAGCTTCGTACTTCTTCTGTGCCTGCCTTTGGTCTTCGTTCACTCCACGCGCGGACAGAGCTTGCGCTTGGAGGCCGTTATTAGCGTCAACAGTTGCTAACTTCGCCCTTTCTCTCGTGATACGATCAACAATAATGCTCCCATTTTCCTCACTGGTAATGCCATATGGACGCGCTTCAGAGGAGAAGCGGCCATACTCAATACGACCGCCGTCGCCGGAACGTGAAGCGAGTTCCGAATCAGACGGCCCATTCAACCGTCCATCAAAGAAGCGTGATCCTTCAAGCATAGATAGCTTGGGCATCATCGATATATTGACCATCGGGCTTAGGCCCGGGCCGGTGCCCATACCACCGCCACCTGTAAAGATAGGAGGTGTGACCGAGGGCACTAAAGGTATGACCGGAAGACCTGGCGTACTCGGTGCTGTCGGTAGATCAGGTGTTGTTGGAGTAGGCGGCACAACGGGGCCCACAGGATAAAACGGCGCCATGGTGTTGCCTGTGATCGGCAAAGCCTTGGTCTCATCAGCGGCCTGGGTGGTCGGACGATAAAGAGTAGTCCCAAGCGTCCCTTCGTCTCTCTCGCTCATGACCATGGGGCTAAAGAGAGAGCCCGGTGTTGTGCTAGACATAGTGACCGGAGTCTGATCAGCATTCCCCATTGGCATAACATCGGCCTTGGCAGAGGGGCTCAGGAGGCTGGCGCCAGTCAACGCGATCGCGGTAGCCGCACCCTTATTAAAGAAGCGACCAAAGAACCCGCGTTTCTTCTGTGTTTTCTGTGTCTTTTGCGTTGTGGCGACTTGGGTATCAGCAACTTGTCCAGTCTGGACATTCTTTGCTATAACCTGATCAACCAAGGATTGGCCGGTGACCTGTGTTGTTAGGCCAGCCTGTTGACGGATGAACTTGATCGCCGCCAATATAGCCACACGATTCTCGACCAAGGCCCCTTCTTTTAAAGACAGTTCTGCAATAAGCCTGAGATACGGATCGTTCCGACCATAGAAGAACAAGGATTCTTCGTTATATTTGCTTAAGAACGTGGCGGCCAGCTTGACCAGTTCTTCATTTGTTAATGCGGTTGTGAGTCCATTAAGACGCAGCCCTTGAACAAGAGTAAGCCTGCCATTTTCACGTTCAATGGATACAAGCACTACCAATTTTGCATCCTCAATATCTGTTACAGGCATTTCGATCTTGTTATCCGTGATCGTCAGAGCCTTATACGTGCCATTTTCTTGATCTTTTACCAATGCCTGGCTCAGAACAAGGTCTTTGTCGCTCTCAAAGAAAGCTGCGATAGAACCAAGAACGGTTGTTGTTTCAAAGATCGTTTGATCCTTCCTGACCTTAATACCATTCTTCTCTACATCTTCTGTCACGCGAAGTTCAGGAGCTCTCTTGAATTCGCCATTCTTAACCTCAACTTCAAGAGCAACGGGGATCTTTACTCCATTGATCGTCAGCGGAGCAACTTCTTTCCTGCCGATGCCTGTATTAGTATCAATATCAACCCGTTCAACCTTACCATCACGGATAGCACCATAGGCGATCGGTGTGGTCAGCTCAACAGGAACAACCACGCCTTTTTCATCAACGCGCGCGTTCTTACTCTTATTGAAGATCAGTCCTGTTTGTTCATCCAGGATCTCGCCCTGTTTAAGGTCCATTTCACCACGAGAAGCCACAAGGAGTGAGGACTTGCCATCCTCTTGCCGCAAGAACCGTGACTGTTTCTGCAGACGCGCAATAACACCCATGAGATTCTCTGAGATCGCTTCCTTATTATTAACAACACGCGCCACATGAAGCATATTGCGATGTGCGACCAATTCATCGATCTCATCAGAAGCGCGGCGCACCAGACGCTGACGTGTTTCTTCCTGAGTGATCGCTGGAATAACTTCACGTTCTTCAAAAGTGAACATGTTGTCTTCACGGCTAAGATAATAATGCCATGAATCCTTATCGGTCCCGATATTCACACGGTTCTCACTGCCCGCGCGTTTCAGCGCCTGGGTAGCTGGCATCAAGCCTTTAAGAGAAAGAAGGTAGGTCGAACCCAAACGTCCGGCAGGCCCCCTGGTCGTCGCGAACGGATTTCCACCCGTCGGATCACCAACAATAAGGGCAACAACCTTGCCGCCATTCTGTATCGCTTTATGGATCTTAGCTGTTTCTGTTTCATTTTCAGGGCGATCTTTACCACTGACAAAAAGCGGCCTAATGCCCTTTGCTTCAAGTGCAGCCCGTGCTTCAGAAAGCACATCTTCGGAACCATAAATAGCCACGCCAACATCTTTAGCCTTGCTCAAATCCGCCTTCACACTCTCGATCACCGACGTCAACTGCTCCTTACGCGTATCAAAAAGACGGATACGCTCCGCTTCAATAGGATCTTCTTTGCTCACAATAACAACATCAGCGCCGAGCGCTCTTAATGGCTCTTCTTTGGCCAGGGTTCCCGTCGTGTAACCCATCTTCAAATTGCCATTCGACTTCTTTTTGGAAACTTCTTCCTTTTTATTCTTATTCCCGATCTGATGGACAGCTTCAGCGATCGTGATGTGTTCTTTACGTTCTGCCATGACCGCATTCATAATAAAGAAGTCGGCAGTCTTCTCATCAAAACCATCCTTGCCCATATGCTGACGGGCCACACGCGCTGTCACAACAGCCGCAAGGATATTATTCCCGAAGATCGTATTCTCGCGGACGACATTGTCTTCACCGCGAAGATGATATAACTGTGTCTGTTTGATCGCTCCCTGTAATTCCTGCAACCGGCTGATCGCCTTGGCCTGTTCTTCGGGCGTTGTTGCGGCAGATACCTTGCCCTGTTCTTTTAAGAAATCCAAGAGCGGCTTAAGCATGGCAAGCGGCACAGTATCATAATTCTTAAGTTCAGCCATGCGCTGATATTCACCGACAGCGTTCACATAAAGCAGGAAGGTCTCAATATCCTTTACATCGCGTGGTAATTTCTTATCGGCTTGAAGTTTCGCAAACAACTCCTCGACCTCTGGTCTATATTCAGCTTTAAGCACCGCGCTGAAACGGTCTTTCACGCCAATGCCCTGTGTTTTCTTCTCATCACCTAAGGCAACGACGGGATTATCCCAAACGCCTTCTTTATATTTTGCTTCGAGCGCATCAACTTCCCCAATAACGTCGCGCACAAAACGGGCATGCGCCAAACCCTCTTGAAGTGCATTGCCGCCCTTTTCTTGAGCTTCAAAATACGGCATGCCGCTTGAAACGATCTGTTCACCCGTCTCATCAAAGCCCTGCTTTTCATCCATCACGGCCAGAACAATGTTCGGCAGAATACCGTCATGATACTTAAATTCATTCGCGCGATTTAAAATGGCGTCTTTGACCGCATAACGCAGTGTGTATTTCGGATTCGCGGCTGTGGTCGGGATAAGCGGAACGTCCATGGTCTTGCGATGATCGTTAGGATCAGCCATCAAACGCGTAACATTCGAAACCCCGGCAATGCGTTCAAGGGCGGACCAGGCAAAAGGATCATCGGCTTTGATGCCGTCGACCAGCGCATCACGCAAGACCCACACTTCATAATCTCCGGCTTCTCTGTTCTGAGCCTCCCACAACGAGAAGGTCGCTTCAACAGCCAACACCTCTGCGAGTGTTTTACCAGAACCAAGTTTCTCAACGATCGCCCACGGCGTACGCGTGGAAGATGTATCCATATTATTCAACACTCTTAAAATAGTGTGCGTGATCTGATACACATTAGGCGTGAACGGCTTCTTGGCTTCACTAATAGTGGTTGTAAAGACCTTGGTGACAGCAGCCTTGATCTCTTCCTTATTCTTATCCCATGCCGGAACATTCTTGGCAATGGCATCAACCTTGATCATCGCGCCTGCGATGATCTCATCCAATGTCTGAGGCTGTTCAGGAGTGATCTGCGCTTCGTCTTTCTTACTCTTGGTCTCAAGAGACAGGGTCGAATATGGCATGTGCGTCTGAACCCAATCCCTGGCAGTCTGGACCGCAGGCTTGAATTCATTCGCCGGAACACCAGCCTCTTGACCGATCGCTTCAACATGCGCCCATTTTTCTTTTGGCGCCATGGCTTTAAGGGCTTCACCGGGCATGCTATTCAACGACTTGATCAAACCCCTGATCCCCGCAATAACATTCGCAGACAATGTTCTGCCCTTCACAACAAGGTAGGCCTCATAGGATTCAGCTTCTTGTTGAGGTGTTGTCTTTCTAGCAACAGCGGGAGCAACAGCCGCCGGACGGGATGGGTGATTCTTTGCCGCGGTCTTAATGCTCATCAAAAGACCAGCAGGATATCTCGACATAAGCGCATCGCCAGCCAACACCCTGTTCAATCTTCCAACATCATCTTTCAGATCAGCAGAAAGCTCATACTTATTAATAAATGCCAAAATGCTACGCGCAAAGATCTTTTCATCAAGCGAACCCGCTTGCCAGTGACCATGCTTGTTCCAAAGTTCCTGATACGCCTTATATTGCTCGGTAGACATCGAAGCGTCTATCTTGCCGTCATCCCGAACGAAGTGAGGGATCGCACTCGATACCGGCGCAGGCATAACAGCCGGCACGATTACCGGTGCCGGAACTTCTGTCACCGGCTTCTGATAACCATCATCCGTCATCGTCAAACCAGTATCTTCAAACTTCGCAGGCTTTGCTTTAGCAGGAGCCGCGACAGCCGGCGCGCTTGCCACAACCTCGGTCTTGGTAACCGCGGCCTTCTGAAGCGCGTCATAACCCGGCGTGTTCCACGGATAATTCTTGGCTTCACGCGCCATATCAGCGGCATTCACTTCATCCTGACCCGTGAGCTTGCCCTGGAGCGCCATCCAATTATTGAATTGCACCTTGGTGATCTCACCCCTGGCAAGACGATCCTGCATACGGGTCAAATTTTTCTTGTATTTAGCGAGCGCAGGATTTTCTTCTTCAACATCAGCCGTTCTGCCCTTCGGCTTATAGCCTTTGGCATACTGCGGAACAACCGTCATCACGCGCACGCTCTGCTTCTGGGTCTTTTCACTCACATAATATTCAGCCACATAACCACGACCAGTCCACGCCGCAAGGAACTCATCCATCTGAGTCTTGCTCCAGACACCCTTGTTATAACGATTAACAGCCGTGGTCAAAGAAGCATTCATCTTCGCTGGCTTCAGGCTGCCCGTGCCGCCATTAGCAACGATCGAGGTATCAACATTTCCGGTCATGCCCTGGAAGGCGATCAGAACATCGTTCGGGATCTTCTTGCCGAACTTGAGCTCGAGGATCGCCTTGATACCTTCAGCACGAGCCGCAGCGTTCATGGCATCCTTAAAGTCAGGCACGAGAGCAATAGCCGCGATCGCGATCGGAGCATCAAGCGCGATCTTCTTCAAGATCGTCTTAACCTCTTCATCAAGCTCAGCACCATTCGCTGTCTTGAAGACCCATGCCCAGAACGCGGCAGGTTCCTTATATTTACCCTGAGCATAATCGATCCAAACCTTCTCAAGTTTCTGCTGAGAAGAAGCGGAGGTGCGGACACAGGAACCGACTTCGTCCTGGAACAGAGCCGGTGCTGCATTCATTAAGCGATCGATCTCATCGTTATTCATTAACATGAGATAGCGAAGATTATATATATCTTCCTTGGTCTTGCCCTGAAGAGCCCTGCTCGCATCTCCAACAGTCAACCCTGAAATTTCTTTCACTTCCGTCTCAAGCGCCTTAGCCTGACTTTCTTCCAATGATCCTACTTCATTTCCCTGAATGACTACATATTCATCCACAACCCATCCGCGGATCTTCTCATTCTGAGCTAATCTGAACACATCTCCTGTAAGGATAACTTGTAGATTATCCTTAAGAAGTGATTCGATCTTGTTAACAATTTCATTGGGGTTGACATCGGAAGCGATGTCGATCTTGGGGGCAGAAGGATTAAGAAGACCACTTGATCCCTCTGGCGGGGCCGTAGACTGCGGAGTTGCAACCCCTGCCTGTTTAGCCTTTAACATTTCCTCGTTCGCCTTAGCATCAAGAATAGCCTTTTGAACCATTTCATTAACACCAGCCAGCATCATGTCAAGCCCGTTAACATCTACCGAAGATTTAATATATCCTTTAGCATTTTCCAGTGTTGTCGCCGCCAGCATCGCCGCGTCCCAAGCCTTCTCATCAAAAGCAAGTTTTTCATCACCATTAGTCTTCAGAAACACCTGATACATCTGAACCATGCCTTCAGCAACCTTGGCCGATTCTTCAAACATTTTGCTCAACGTTTCCCGCAACTCTACAGCCGTTAAACCATTCTGCACCGGCTGAGTCAGCGTCACGTCCTGGCCGCCGCTTTTGATCCTGATCGCGGCCACATCATTCTTCGTATTCTTGTCTTGATAAACGCTCGCGGCCAACTGCTCATTGGTCATGGCATTGAGCACGGTTTTTGCCCCACGGAATGTGAACAGCGCCTTGAGTGAAAGCCCGCGGCCTCTTAGGAACATCGTGTTCAACGATGTCGCATGATTCTTAGCTTCCTTTATATCGCCAGCCTTATAGGCTTCGATCATCATTTCCTGCTTACCCTTTAAGATAGACTTGGGCAAGTTCTTCCCCTTATTCTGAAGCATCTTAATGAACGGCTGGATCGGCTTAAGCGCTTCCAAAACAGCATCAGGAAGTGCGCCGGTCATCAACCTGTTCACACCAAAAACCTCAATGAAAAGGGTCAAGATCTCTTCCGCTGAGAATTCCTTGTCATAAATACCTGATATGGCCCGGGCGATCTGCTGTAAAGCGGTATTATTCTCAATACGAGCCTGTGTGAAGCTATCCGGCTTCCCGTCTCTAACCTGTTTCTTGTTCCACTCGTGCAATAATTCATGAACAAAAACACCAGCTTCATTGAAGTTTAATTCACCGGTCAAAAACCAGAGGGATAATGTTGTACCCATATGAAAATGATCTGTTGTTGACTGCGCCGCAGAATTGCGGATATCCATCGCAGGTGTGATCGTCAACGTCTTGCCTCCTGACAACTCTGCAAGGAAACTCAATATATCAGCATAATATTCCGCGGCCTTATCGGATACTTTCCCAACAACGATGCTATATACCATCGGCCCCTGATATTTCTTCTCATCAATCACTTCAAGCTTATCCGCAGAAAATGCCTGAAGTCCTAAAGTAATTCCCGCCTTTTGCCGATCAAGGTTATCCTGAGCATACTTAAGGACTTGCTTTATTTTTTCTTTATCAGAATTATTTTTGGCCGCATCTTGAAGCATGGAACGAACAAACACATTCGCTTTTGTGTGTCCTGCAAGAGCTTTCTCAAGATCCTGGGCGTTTACAACATAATTCTCACCAATAAGCTGACCGATATCTTCACGAGTCAGGAACTCAACTAATTCATCATCCTTAGCGCTGATCTGATATTGACCGTCTTTCTTCATCAGCGCGCGATCGTGGAACATCACGCCGGTCTTTTCTCCATTGCGCATGATCCGGCCATTTCTCCGATCAAGAACATCGCCTTTCTTGAACGATTCAACATCATCGGCAAGCTCGGTGCGTAAATGTTTTAACGATCCATCTTTGGCTAATTTAAAACTATCTAGGGTCTGAATACGAACGATCTTTCCATCCGGCAAACCAAACTTCACATCATCATTAGGACGTATCACAATGTTTTTCTTATCAGGAGTGACAAAATCCTCACCAAACATCACAACTTTGGCTTTTTCGCCAAATTGATCCTTGATAACAGTCTGACGCTCAGCACCGGCACTATAAGAGAAGTCCACCAGATCGCCACGATGGATATCTCTACGGGGGATCGAGATCGTGGCTTCATTATCAATGATGCTTTCAAGAACTTTCAACTGTTCAGCGCTACGCTCCAACACCACACGCGAACGCACGAGCATTTCATCCCGACGGCCATCACTATGCGCCAAGTCGCTCTTGGTATACACATCAAATTCAACCTGATCTCCGTTATTCTTTATACTTAAGAAATCCTTATATAAAGCACCCGCAAAGATCACCCCGCGCAAGATCCCGTTGCTATCAGTTATCATTTGAAACTTGCCAAGATCCATTTCTCTTGGTTTTGATATCTTTATATCTTGAGCATTCGCACCCACCGCATCCGCAATACCCTTTATATCAATAAACGCATCCGGATCGCTTATACCTTTGCCCTGATCATATTCATAAGATCTTGTGGTATTGATCGTCGTAAGGGTCCTGCCGCCAGAGATCACAGGCATGGCAACCTGTTGCGAATAAACTAATTTATCGCCCTGTTTTAGAATATCCCCCGCAACCCATTTCTTCTCGGTCGGATTGGTTTGCCAAAAAGAGGTGTTTTGAACATCCGTATGTGCCACAAAACTCACGGGAGTTGCGACGGTGCCTGTTTTAATGGTATTCCAGTCATCTAAACTGCCATAAATATTTCGATTGCTATCCGCTGTGGTCTGGCTTAGATCCATCACCTGGCCAGCCTTGATCAAAACAGGACCATCCTCATCAAGCCTAACTCCGGCATCCGAAGCATTTGATGACATGGCAACTAAATTCAATTGCATATATTGATGCTTGGCAGCTGACGCGATCTGCATCGTATAATAACCAAGACCATTCACATTGGCGTAAACATGGGCCTGTAAATTATTCAAAAGCTGGACCCTTGCAGATTCATCTTTTGCTTCTGCAAACTCCTTTTGATCAAACATGCCTCGTATGCTCAGATCAGCTGTCGCCATCTTAAGCGCATATTGATGACGTACAGTATCAATCTTTTCATTTACAGCCTTTTGATTAACAGGGCCCTTTTGTGTATTAACATTAGACGTCACCGTTGTCGCAGCTTGACGCGCGGCATCAAACTCCATGCGTTGTGAAAACTGAATAACGGCACTACGGATTTCTTTATAAATAATGGCTTTCTCTTTTAAGGTTGTAGCACTTTGCAATTTCTCGTTCAAATGACGCAATATCTGTGCTTCAGCGCGGTTAAAAGAAGGATCAGCATGCTCTTTACTTACATTATAGATCGCAACATAATTACCATTTGCGCGCGTTGATAAGAACAGCGTATCACTTGCTTCACTTCCAGTCTTCGCACGATTCTTAAATTTGATCGTATTAAATCTCTGTGATGCCTGATCTATACCATAATTAGGGCGCGCAGAATAATCCCGCATTGCACCGGTCACTGTTTCAAATGAAGCGCCGCTCTCAACTCCTGTAATAAGAACAACCCTCTTACCTTCAACAGATATGCCGTTTATTATTTTATTTCTATTCAAACTCGCCTCAACTGCCGCCAATTCATTGGGATGAACTTCAAAAACCAGAACCTTCTTACCATTGACGGTCTTACCATGCAAATGACGCAAACCATCATAAGAGCCAGATCTTTCATGAGCATACTTGCTGTTTAAAACAACAATATCCCTACCCGAGTGCAATTTGCCGTTTAAGACGGCCATACCGTCAGCGACCATTCCCTCTATAGTAGAGCGGCCATCACTACGAATACGCACTTGCATTCTCGTATGCATATGGGCACTTGCAGATTTTCCTGCTTCCAACGCTTGCGCTCCCAAAAACCCTGCTGGCATTTCGATCGCGGGCAGCGTTCCGGTATAACCCATGATGCCTGGAACCAAACCAAAAAGATCGCCCGAAGTGACCTGAACCGTCTGATGCGATGTAGCCATTTCAACAAGACGCGCCAAAGTAGGTTTCTTCATGCCATGAAACTCTGTTGCTATGAAGATCCTCGCTAACATATCTTCATTAAGACCTGTGCGCGAAGTCAGGCTACGGCCATACTGTGCAACGCCATTGCCATGCATATTATCAAGGATCACCATCTCCATCCTGCCATTACGCTCAACCATCAGATAACCATTCTTTGAATACTCATTCAATCCTCGCCCAATAGCATCAACAAAAATATCAAGAACACCTGCTTTTTTCATGGCATTGTAAGCGTCTGGAGAGTTCCTTTCAAACTGCTTGATGATGTCGCCCTTGACTGATCTTTCAAATGTATGATCTCCAAGAACATCTTTCACATTCTTATTTCCAACGATACCTTTAGCTGTCTTAACAAGATCCTGAACATATTGCGCTTCCAATTGACGGCGCTGTTGATATGCAACGCCTTGAGATAACAAAAAGCTCATGCCAGAGCGCCCTGTGCTTTGTATCATGGCGGGCGCCAGCAAAAGACTGTGGACCTCATCCGCAACGATCATAGAATCCTTGAACGGATTTCTTGCATCCAACATCGGATCACCTTTAGCATGGCCACGGCTATTCTTAAAATCAAGGGCTAATTGGCTGATCTGTGTATTAGTTAAAACAAGCACTTCTCCTTTAGCAAGCGCCTCCTTCTTCATCTGTTGAAATTCTTCTACGGTGATCTTCTCACGATTGCTCGACCCCTTAAAGATACCTTTTTTATCCAATGTCTTGTTTGCCTGCGCCACATCAGGCTTGGCAAGAATAAGAAGAATCCCTTTTTGACCAGATGCACCTTTAAAGAATCCATTTACCGCGCCTAATAGCGCCGTCTCCATGGTGGTTTTTCCACCACCAAGGCCTAATGCAATAACAGGAAGATTCTTAACACGTCCTGCGATACGGATTTCCTTTGCCGCCACAAAACCTGCTTTAAGAACAAACTCAATAAATTTCTTGTTTCCGTCTGTTAGCGTTGGTTCAGGATTTTTTGCTTTAAACTCTGCCTCTGTTTGATTTACGGGCCGAGATTGCATCTTATCGTTATAAGCCTTTTCAAATACTTTTCTTAATTCACCTTCTATTCTTGTTTGTTCATTGTTTAAAATTGTTCTTTCATCCTTCGAGAATTGGTACTCCGTAATTTTCTTTGCCTCTTTCTTCTGCGTATCAACTTCTTTTAAAAATGACATTTCTTGCTGATAATTGCTAACATTCATCTTGAAAAGATCCGACACAAGCGGAACCCCTTTAGCAACAACACGATTTTTTTTCACCAAAGCATCAAAAATCATTAATTCTATTTTTTCAGTTAATCGACCTTTATAATCAAGCGCTGGTTCAGGACCTTTTTTGCCTGCCTTCTCCCACGCCTCAACTTCTGTCTCGAGCTTTTGCACTGCAATCAGCTTTTCAACAAGGAGTTGTACGAGTTTTGGATTGCTAGACGTCATCCTGCTATATTGAAGCCGGCTATTTTGATTCCCCCTCATCTCTCCATATTTAATATCTACTTTCAACTGTTCACTCATCTGGTGAACATCGATACCTGTCTTACGGCTTGCAGGACCATTTTTTACTTTATCAAGTGCTTTAACAGCCTCTTGTGCGTATTTCATTCTCTCTACAGGATCAGTAGCTCTTTCCTGCTTGGCAAGAGCCTCAAGCGCTTTACCAATATTTTTTATACCTTTATCAGATTTTACCTCTTTAATAGATTTTCCTTTATACTCTGAAAGAACCTTAGCCATGCCCTCTATCAATTTCGCTTGAATCTCTGACTTTTGCTTCGCTGTATAATCTGGATTATTCTTCAGTTCATTGTTTGTTTTTCTTTGCAACGCCTCAAATGTTATTTGAAGAATGCCCTTACCGTGCAAGTTCGACATTTCCATCTTTATCTTCTTGGCTTGTGACAGATCCCTTAACTCAGGAGACCGCAACAGCTTCTCAGCCGCCTGCTTATATCCAGTAGCACTATCGTTATTTCCCTTCCTTTTAGCTAGATCATGCATCCGCTGATTCACTTGGGCTTGGAATAATAACTCGGCGGTCCTGGCGACTGGGTCATTGTTAATCTTTGCTAATCTTTTTTGACTACTAGAAAGGGCTTTGTCACCCTGCTGAAAACCTTCAATCGATGAAAGCTGATGCTTCACAACTTCGCTTCTTAGGATAATGCTGTTTTCAACAGCAAATTTCTTCACCCCTGTGTCAGATACACCCGCAACCTTCAAGATAGTCGTTAATTTATTGAGATTCTGACCCATCGCACCAATTTGTTTAGCCGAAGATGTTTCGCCATAAACATCAACAACAGTTTCACGCATCTGTTTTGCATAAGCCAATGCCTGTTTAGAACCAAAATTGATCGCGTTTTCTTTCAGAAAAGTCACTACTTGATCATATTGCCGTTGTGCGGCAAGCAGTTTTGACAGTTCGGCATTCTTTAATCCCGAAACATCCAAGCTTCTGAAGAGCTCTCCCGATGCCAAATCCCCCATTAGATCGCGGCTCTTTGCCTCAAGATATTTTTCTTGCCTTTTTTCCAACCTAGCGATCTGAGCTGCATCCTGAGGATTAACAGTCTTTCCTCCGTCTATCTTTTCCTGAGCCGCAGTCTTCGCCTTCACGATCTTAGCTTCAAGAGCATCATACATCTGCGCCTTACGCGCCTGTAAATTGACATCTTTAATGGTTATTAAATTAAGTTGATCGATCTTGTTTTGAACCTTGGCGATTTCAATCTGCGTCGTAGCATCTGTGGGATTCTTCTGCTGTTTTTGTGTAAGCGCCTCTAACCTCGCCTCCAGAGATCTTCTTTCAAAAAGCTGACCCTCAACTGCTTTTAACTCTCTTTCAAAAGCTATGCTCTGGCTTTCAATAGCCTTCTTATCTGCCTCAAACGTTTTTTTGCCTGCCGCATCAACAAGACCTTTACTTTCAGCCATTCTACCTGCCAGATCACTCGCAATCTTGCTCAATAATTGAAGATCCTTCACTCGAGCCTGATCTGCCTCTATTCCCGGTTTTTGATTCTTTTGACGCGTTTCGACTGCCGCTCGAGCGCCTTCAAGAATGTAACGCGCTCCGGAAAAAGTCTGACCGGGCTGTTTAGCTGAAAGCACCTGCTTGCCCATCGCCCTATACGCCGCATATTCACGCGCTTCTAGTGCGGCAATGGAGGTGTCTAATCTGTTAGGTGAAAGACGATCTTTGATCGTGCGCACTATATAAATATTATCACCCGCACGAGCAAGGCGAGAATTGCGAAAAGCCTCGCTAATATTCTTGCCGGCTTCCCTAAACGTGACGCTTGAAGTGCTAATAAAACCACCCTTGGACGTTGACGGCGCATTAGACGGCTGAGCACCTTTTTCCTTAGCGGCGGCCTCAGCGGCTTCAGTAAGTTTACTTTGTTCTTCATACAGCTCTGTTGCCGTTAACTTCTTGTTTTGATTAACCTGTGCCAATAAAAGATCACGTTTTGCGACCGCGTCTTTATACTGTGGAGAAGTGGGACCATGTTTTCTTTGCGCTTTATTAACAGCTTCTTTGGCAATATCAAGGTCAGAGGCATGTGTAGGTGATGGCTTAAAGATCAAACTGACAAAAGCCACTTCACCAGCAATCGTCTGAATTTGTTGGGCGCGAGCCTCTTCCAAAGAAAGATCTTGCCCATTGGCTTTAGCCACACGCACAGCTTCGGCGGCTTTAATATCAATGCCATTCCTAAAACCTGCATTATAGACTATGGAACCTTCTTTATTCATCGAAGCCACGAGCGACTCTGTTCCAAGCTCTACGCCCGTAAGCCATGCGATCGTAGAGGGCATCATGTGTGTTACTTTATGAGAAAGCCCATTAATAACGGCTCTATCAAATTTCAACATACTTGTCGCTATGGAACCTCTTCCAACTTTCGCCCGAGAAAGCGCCAATGATTTTGTTGTAACCTGAAAGACCGCCAACGTTGGGCCTAATTTAAGACCCATCTCAGCACCATTTACCATGCCTTGCGTTAAAATACCCAACGGATTATTTGCTTCTCCTTTAAAACGATCAAAAGCATCTTGTTTAGACTTCTCCCAACTACGTTCACTCAATGCATAATACATAGCCGCACGGATCGGCGTTTCAATAACACCAAAAAGGGGCATCGTTATTGCAAAATCCAGAGCGCCCGCAGCACTTAATCTTGAAAATAAGAACGGATTCTTTCCAAAATCGACCAATCCTACCGCACGGCCATTAAGCCCCTGACGCGACCAAGCAGAAACACTCCCTCTCATCGAAAGGCCCGTCATGGCGAAAGCAGTAGCACCCATCAATGCAAATTCAGCTCTCTCCCAGGCTGTATATTTCCTGCTACTATCCATATAAGAGACACCAAGACCTAACCCCGCACCAACAGTAGACTTAACAGCAAATTGTTTTAGACCAGTATTAAAAGTATTCTTATACGCATCACTGGTCTTAGCAACCATGCGTTCGCGCCAATTTCCTTTTCCTTCTGCCACTTTTACCCGCATGGCACTTGTTGCGTTTTGCGCGGCTCCTTCTTCCCCTAATAAAACACGCTTTGTATATTTATCTGCTGACATCGCAAAACGGCCAAGTGCCATACCGCCAACAAAACTTCCCACAGCTCCCTGCCAGGTCATTTCTTTACCACTCAAATATCTATCTGCGGCATAACCTGTCGCGCCTACTGTTCCGAAACTGATAATACCTAAAGAAGGCATTGCTGTTTTAGTAAAAAGACTACCCACACCCATCTTCGCGCCGCTTAGCACCCCTGCTGTCAAGGCGCCTATACCAATATCACGTAACACAGTCCCATTTGAAAAATAACCCGAAAAACCCTTATCAGGATTGGTCATCGCATAATCAAATGCCCGAACTCCCATGTTCACGGTGCCGCCAGCAGCAGCATTGATCGCCATACGGCCAACAACCGAAGTAGCGGCTCTGGCTGTATAAAGGGCCGTTGACATCATTTTACCGCCATTTACCGTTTTCACTGCCGCAAACACATCCTTCGCTGTCTTAGCGGCCTTCACCGTATTAAAAGAATTCTGAAAATTTTTCACGGTCTTACTAGCTAACAATGCCGAATTTAGCCCATTAGCCACAGACCCAAGAGCCGTAATGCCTAAATTCAATTTCGCAGCAGACAAACCAGAAGAAAAACCAGTCGCTGTCGCATCACTGAAAGACTGTCCGCGAAGAATTCCCGTGCTCGTTACAACAGCATTCCCAATCCAGAACGCATCCCCTGTAGCTTTCGCAACATTCAAAATCTTACTCGCAGCTCCAATAGTCTGGCTTGTCTTCAACACAATACCGCCAGCCTGAGCCACTCTTAATGCTGTGCCTGCAGCAATAAGAGGAATAGTCGCAACCGTGGCCACTCCATTAAGCCCACTCGTATTACTCGGAGCCAACACTTCTGACCAAGCCGTATGACCTTTTGCGGCCAATGATGTGCTCAATGTGGTTGAAAAATCCGAACCATCAAGAAACCCACCCACATTTCTTCTAGCCATCCACTTCGACCAGCCAGAATACTTCTTTGTAACCACGTCATGATGAGATACCACCAAATAATCATTTTTACCTACATTGCCATCAGCATTCTTTACTGGGCCAAACGAAACCACGCCCGTTTTCTGATCGATCCAAAGTTGCGTATCTTTGGATAATGGGGCGCTATATTCGCCACCAAGGTCTATCTTTAACGGCGCCCACGTACCTTCTTTATTTACTTCAAAAACAAAAACATTTTGCTCCTGTTTTGCTTTTTGATTACTTGTTGCAACGCGTTGCACATCTTGCATATTTGCATTAGGAACAAAATATCCAGCAATAGAAGCACCAACATCTGTTCTTGCTAACGAATCAAAAACATCATATTCCATCTTAGTATTCACAAGCTTCACAATCTGCCGGTCTCCAGCAAGATATGTGATCATATTATATTCAACACCGTCCCAAACAATCACTTTGCTAACTTCAGGGGTCGCGCTCTTTTTTGTTTCATATGTGTCATAATTTACTAAACCATACGTCCCTGTACGTAATACTTCGTGTTTATTCTCAAACTCGATCGTTTCAACTACGTCAACCTTTTCAAGCTTCTTCGTTATTGGATTTATTATTTCTTGTTTCTTTGTTATAGTCTTTTTATCATCTTGTCCGATCTGAAGCGTTACCAAAAGCCCTGATTCAACATCAAAAACTTTTCTTTCTTTCGTTTTTTCATCAACCGTTGTATAAAATCTTCCATCTTTTGAAGTGCCTGCGATCACTTTTTCAAACTCATCATTCCAAACAACATCTGCCCCTTGATCTCCTGTCACTTTTGACATCACAAACAAACCATTAATTTCAACAGCCCGATGTAAATAGCGATTTGTATCTTTTACTGACGGCTGAATACCTGCGATCTTGGCTTTGTCTTTACCCTTAGCATCTTTAAGCTCATTCTCGCCAAAGAAATAAGTCGTTGTATCACTAGGTGTTTCTTTATATGTTCCGCCCCGTTTCCAAATACCGTCAACTTTCCCCATAGCCTGTCCTACGATAGATTCTTCGGACTTTGTAGCCCCAATCAATGAAACAGCTCTTGTTTCGATTGTCCTATTGTCATTTTTGTTGATCTTCGTATTCACATGCTCGATCGATGCACTGTTGCCTAAACCAGCGGTAGAGCCAACGACGATCTCGCCATCTTTGCTCACACCACCATACGTTAAATTGTAACTAATGTTATCTGTGTTTAATAAACGTTGGGCTATGGGCGTATTAATAAGCCCTTTATGTCCTTTAACGATTGCCACATCATTAGCAACATTGGCAGAACTATCTTGTTCAACAATCCCACGCCCCACTTCTTCAGTCGCATGAAGCTGGGCTTGTTGCAGACTTCTGGCTTTTGGCTCAACGGTCGGCCCTTGTTGCGCTGCCCCTTCTGCAGAAGCGGGCTCAAAATTCTTTCCTTGTAATTTAAAGGCCCAGGTATCATCATTTGTCCGGTCATCAGCCTCGACATCTTTATCATAAACCGCATTCATGCCAACAATATCAGCATAACGAAAACCTTGACCATTAACATGGGTCACAATAAGACCGCTTCCTGTTCCATCAACACTTCCATCCATCATATCCATCGGTATGATCCATGCGCCCTGATCATTTAATACTCGGTTGCCCGCCATATCAGCCTGGATCCAGCCCTTAACTTTTTTCCCTTGTTCATCATTGTTAAAGACCATCGAAATGCCTTTATTCGCCTCCACAGACCCGGCTTTAGAGACAACTGAATCCAACAACACACCATCAGCAGCATTCTTAAACGCAAGACCCTGCTTATCAACACTAATAGTAAGATTATCGGTGGATAATGTTGCGCCTTTATCTTGAGCGCTGAGTGTGTGAACATCCTGAAACGTACCGTCTTGATTTCTTGATCCAAACTGGAACGTTCCGGCATTCAGAACACTTTTGGTAACGCGGATATTTGTTCCTTCACCCAATCCTAATGAAAGCCCGCTTTGAGAAGCGTTAAACTCAAGGGTGTCTTCTTCCCCTTCAGCCGAAAGAATAAAATCTCCTCCAGCTAATGCGCTTGTGAGTTGGCCTGCAGATGATGCCTCTGGATTACGAGAAGCCGTAACAACAATAATATTGCTATTAAGAACATCTTCTTTCTTTGCAACTACCTCAACAGGGACTTCAGATTCTTTAGTTGAAATACCGGCTGGCTGAAAAACAAATTCCTTTTGTTTAACTGTCAAAGGATTACGATTTTCAATGAAACCACCTAAAGTATCCTTATCTTCCATGTTTCGCGCAAATGCAAAATCAGCCAAGGTTTCTACTTTTGCCTCGACATTCTTATTGACAAAACTATCGCCTTGAAAAACAGTTTGTGGTTTTTGTTGCCTGACTTGAATGTTGGGATCTGTGCCAAGAACAATTCCATTATCTTTTCCTTGACGACGCGCATAATCAAGGGGCGCTTCTAAGATAGAAGATGTGCCATCTTGATGCGTTGCCACCGTGGCATGCACAGCCTCACCATCAATACCCAAACCTTTTAATGTCTTACCGCTAAAGAAATTTGGATTGGCATCCAGGGCGCTAATACCCTCTGCAGTTAATAATTTCAAATCTCCCTTGGTCGTAGGCAAAGCGCCTGTAAGCGCCAACTGATCACCCATAACCGTAAATTCTGTAAAGTGTGTATCAGAACTTGATGCGTGTGACCAGAGGCCAAGTTTGATCGGCGCGCCGCTTTGTTCAGCATAAATACTACCGTTTTGGTCATAGTTGAGCTGAACAGTCGAAACTTCTTTTTCTTTTCCTTTTTGGGGTGTTGCAAAATATAAATTGTTTCCAGCTCTAATAAAGGAACTATCCTTTAGTGTTAACTTTGAACCACCGTCCCACAAAGCAGTATTAAGCGCGCTATTTTCATTGCCCAACCGATAAGAAACAGAACCTTCAACATTTACTGCCGGAAGAGCTTCCCCATTGGTCCCTTGAATACCACTAATTTTCGCATCTGTTTGATTTGCTTTCTCAACATCATTCAGCATCTTCATCTGTGCTTTATTGTCATTAAAACCAGGTATTCCAACAGTGCCGCCGACTTGCGGCACAATTGCTTCATCCTGCTTTAAAAGCTCTCCCTGTTTTACTTCTTGCGCCCAGCCTTGCTGTGTTTGTTTATTGAACCCTGGAACATTCTCTTGTGTCTCACCAGTCAAAGTAAATTGAACCCTGCGATCTGCCAACACGATCGGAGCATCTTTGGAAACCATTATTTTATTTGTTCCGTCCACTGTTCTTTCCGCACTACCTGTCAACGCTGTATTGCCCTTCTCAGCAAGCCACTGACCATTTTGAGCATCATAAACAAGGCTGCCGTTCACGATCGTCTTGTTAGTAATATCTTTTCCATTAACCTTATCTTTTGACTCAAACGCGCTAACATCCAGCATGGTTCCGTTTTCATATACATTATTGCCTTTATCATCCTTCGTAACCGTCTTTCCTCCATTCACAAGAGCCGCTGCAAAATGTGTCGACGTGTATGTGTCGTTCATCAAAACAGGCATCATGGTCGGATGTGTGCCGCCCTGTGCAGTCGAACGAAAAGTCTGTGGCCCTTCGATCTGAAAACCATTGCTCCCATTATTCTTTACAACAAGATTGTCCCCAGCCTGAGTTAAATTAACTGCACGCATGAAAGGATACGCGTCTTTTTCCCCACGAACTTGACTCATCTCTCCTTGACTTCCGTTCTTTTGAAACGGATCTTTAGATGACTCGCCGGCAGAGAATTGATAAAGCACACGGCCTTGTGTCTTGCCATCAACTGTTATTCCTTTCAATCTTCCATCAAAACTAAAACCTTTTGCCTCCGCCAAACCATTTTCATCTGTGGCGTATTTAGCATCACCAAGAAAACGGCTCGTGCCTTCATCTACTATTTCCGAAGAACCATTCAACAAAAGCTGCCGCACACCTAAACCGGAGACGCCATTATCAGGCATCAAGAACATGGGCAAATTAACCCTCTTATCAACCGCGACCCCAGTAACAAATCTTCCCGTGTTCTTTTCAATATTTTGATTTGAAATAACCTGTGAATCCGTCGAGTAAATAATATTTCGTGCGCCTATAACATCACGCGTCGTCACTGTTGTTAATGCTCTTTCCCCAGACCCCATATCAGTAGAAATAAAATCGTTCGCAACAGAGGCCGCGGCCTTTTCGTTCCCATCGCCCATGCCGGCATAAACCAAATGCTTGGTGCCAATATTTGCGTCGATGTTTTCGCTCTTCATCTGTTTGAACGTTGCATCAAGCATATTTGCCGACGAGGCGCCATTATTCCCAAACGCCGTCTTTTCCCATATTCCGCCGGACAGCACAGCTTCTGACGGTGTTTGTTCATTGTTCATCTGGCGAAGCGACGCAAGACTTCCTTCTCTATTAAAAGCCATTAAACTACCCTGACCAGAAAGGATCTTCCCGTTCGTGTTATCAGCGGTCATAGCCCTTGAAACAAAAGCGGCCACACCAAGAAGCTCTCCGGAAGGCGTCTTCTGATATAAAGTCATCGACGGTGTCATTGATGGTGTCGAAGAACCATCCTGATTTTTAATTACCCCGAACGAAACCCCCGCCTGATTATCTTTTCCGAATTCGTTCCTTCTTGAAACACTCCAAAGTGTAGTGGAGTCGACGGGCTGCAAATAATTATCGATCTCTTGGGAACGGGCATCATGATTGAATGCTTTCGGTGTGCTCGGAGAAGAAAGCATCGGGGAAACCCTCAACACTTCTTTCTTAAAAGCCTGAACGGCGCCATTAAAATCGCCGCCATTGGCCTTCATCAATGCCTGCACCTGCGGATTGGTCAGATCATTCTTTGCTAACGCTTGCGCTGTTGCAACCATTTCCGGCGGCAACGTTTTTTCAAACGCCGCTTGTTGTGCTAAACGACCCTGCTGAAAATTTTGAATATAAGCCGCTTGATTACCACTCATTTCCGCGCGCTTGGCATCAAAATTATAAACAGAGCTGGAAAGAACCAGAGGATTATTAACGACCCTCTTCTGGCCATCTGGCGTCATTATAGTAATAACATTCGGCACATTATTCAGCGCATACCGATCTCCAAAGCGTGCGATCCCCATCGAGCTTGTATCAATATATCGTGCGTTGACTTTAGTCGTGTTCTGGGCCCACGGCTGGTTCATATCAACTTTGAAAGGATCCTTCAGCTGACCCTCGTTGAGCATTGTTCCAACAGTAGCCGCGTCGACCACTACGCGCCCATCTGAATATTTGATCTCGCCCGTCTTTAAATTAGCTGTATACGTGCCGTCCTTTGACACGATATCGCGATCGGGCATATATTCACTGTCGACATTACTATTGAATTCTCTTTTACCGGAAGCAAATACCGTAGCTGTATATGCACCCTCACCCCATAACGTGGAGGCTTTTTCAGAATATAATTCAGCCTGTTCTACATAATAACTCAACGCACGACCGTTCTTTTCTGCGAACTGTCGATCAGATCCAGCAAATAATTCTTTTCCACGATAGGTCAATCCAAGCTTGACCACCGCACGTTTGGCTTGCTGATGCTCAAGAGAGCCTGAAGTAAGCCCGCGGGTCATAGCCCAACTCACACCGCTCTCAACAGCTTTGACACGCATATCAATATTAGCTGTCTTTAAAATACCGTTCATCCCTGTGATGCCGGGGGTGCTTTGAATATCTCGACCAAAAGCTTTTTGATATTCCTTGCGCAATTCTTTTTGACTCACCGGATTGTCAGACTTGGCGTTCTCTTCTTTCATCGTCTTCCATTGCGCATCCCAACTGCTGAAATATTCATAGGTCATACCTGTATTATTAGACATGCCTTGAGCCGCATTTACCAAAGCCATGTTATATTCGACATCCCCGCCTATCCCGCCCTGCTTAGGAGCATTACTCATGATCGTATCAAAATCCTGCTTACCATACGCTTTGGTAAGACTATCCATAGCGCCAGTTACCATGCCACCCCCAAAACCCTTAAAGAAAGAAGATACCATGCCGGTTCCATTGGAATCCAACGCCGAACGTACTCCTATATAAACCCCTGTGATCATTCCAGCAATACCAAAACTCAACGAACGATACCCCAAAAGTTTTTGTTGATAAGCGGCCGAACCATCATCTTCGCCAACAACGCTCTTTTCCATCCTGCCCATAGTAAATGAAACGCTCGCCTCGAGAGTTGCTCTGCCCATCGTTCTAACGATCGCCCCTGTCCAACCCGTATTATGGATCTTTGTGTCGATCCACTGACCTACAGCTGACCTGGGCGCGTCGGATGTAGTGGCTTCCGCCATCGTATTAACAGTTGTAGGATCAACGGGCTCTATTTCTTCTCCAAGAGACGTTGGAACACCCGCCCAGTCTCCAGTCGTAGCTCCATGTTCAATATAAGACCCCGCCAGTCCAGCTGCCGCTCCACCAAGAGTGGCCAACGCATCAACCAATGCCGTATCCTTGCTATTTTTAAATGCCATGCGTACAGCCAAAGAACCGCCTTGTGTATATAAAAATCTCCTAAAGGCATCACTACTTGAGGTTATACCAATACCATCTAATACCGACTTCGGAAGCTTAACAAACATCGCTACAGCAAAATCCGCAGCCGTTTGTTGTGCGCCTTGTTTTGCCGCTTCTGTACCCACTCCGCTGGCCATGCTCTTCAGACCATCTTTAATAGCGTTCCCCCAGCTAAACAGACCGGTTGTACATGCACCCGTCACAACCGCGGACGCAACCGCCTTCAACGTCATTGCGATCGGTGAACTAGAACCATATTTTGCGTCTATCTTTTGATTGACTTTCCATAATAAATGCGCCGCGCCTACACCAATAGCAAGGCCGATTGCCGCATATACAACAGTCCCTACAACAGTTCCTAACGCGGTTGTAAGAGCCCCCTTGAAAGCTTGTGCGCCAGCTTGTGCTGCGGTTTGTTGTCCTGCTGTATTTAAAGAACTTGCCCCAAGCGTACAGATGATCGTCGCCACAGCTATTGCTGTATTAATGATAAACGCCTGTTTTGCCGTACAAGCACCCGCCACAACACATATCCTAGTAAGCGCATCGGCGATCTGAGCAACGATCCAGGAGATCCAACCCGCCGGACCACAAAAGAAAGCGATGATCGCCGTGACGAGTTTGATCGTCATGTCGATCGCATATTTTCTCAGCTGTGACCCTGCAGATTCAAGCCCCGGAAGCTTTTGACGCTTCCAACGGTCGCCCCACACGAAAGCCTGGGCGGATGAAGAAACCTCTTTATAGGAAGGAAGGATGTTGGCATCAACGCGGGAAAGGACAAAACCACTGGCTTTCGCGGCCAGATCGTCGCGCGCCATATGGAGCGTTTCGCCCATATCGCTCACTACAACATCATTGCCATCTGTCTTTAAAACTGTAATAAAGTGCTCGTCGGAAAGATGCGCCACGAACGGCTTGGGAAGGGCGAGCATTTCAGCCGGTGCCACTTTTAAGGCCTTGACGTTCAGACCAAGGGCTTTAGCAACTTCGGTCATGGAATAAAGCGTAACTTTAAGTTTTTTATCGCCAGGCTTGATGATATTAGCCATCAAATCGGTGCTGATCGTCGTAACAGCAAGTTCTGTAACGGTTTTATCTATACCATTACCAGACAATATTTCTTTCAGCGCGAACACACCGCAATTGAGGGCATTGATCTTCGGATCGCTCAACCACGCACGCACCTGTTCGATCTGGGGCGCGGTCATTTTGGCTTCGTTGTTGATCTCAAGGATAGCGGGCTCTTTTCCATTCAGGCCCATAAGTCCTTGATTATCATCAAGTTTGATGCTTACTTTATCCGCGCTCTTTTCAGAAACTTGTTTTAAGAGGTCGGTAACGCTGGCCGAAACCTGCATGGAAGAAAGTTGTTTTGGTGTTAGAAGATCCATCCCGGGCATGGGGGCCATGACCGTTGAAACCTGATTCCCGTAAAGAACGGCAGGATTATAATTAAACGCCCAGCTGATCTGATCTGGTAGAAAAATAGCAACGATCGCAAAAGCAACAACGCGCATCCACGTGCTAAAACGGCTGGAATACGGACCTTCGGGTGTGACAATAGCATCCTCAGCACCCAACACAAAACCATCTGAACCCATGCCCACACCTACGAGAGCGGGGTCCACATCATCAAAAACGCCTGCCGGAGGCACTGAGGTCTCAGCTGAATCCTTCGACGTAACACCGTCGGGAACCATATTTTTGAATTCATTGACCAAAGCCGCATGCCCATTTTTCGGGGTCAGGGGCGTTGTGGAGGGGGTTTTTGCTGGAATATTACTTGTTTCAGACACCGCGCGCAAAGACTCATCCCCAAAAAGGGGACTAATGTCGTTCTTGTTGAGGTCTTTGCGGTTTTCGTCCATGTTTTCCCATTTGATACGGGTTTATTCATGAAACATATCTATCGTCCCACCAAGGACGACATGAAGAGTATAGCATATTATCAAGGCGTGGCAAGTTTTTGAGAAATCTTTTTATTATCGTAATCCTTTAAATTATAACAACTTACGGCTTTGGAGAAAACTTTCTTTGGATTTATTTTTTATTTCCGCTTTTTTGTTTATTTTTACTATAAATTTTAGTTGTTTATATATTAATTAGTATAAAAAATTATTTATTGATAGCGTAAGCAATGTCTCGGTTTGCCTGCGGGCTCGATATGACGGATCGTAACAACGTTCGGCGATTCCTCGGGCTTGGTTCGACCTGGCTCACCACAAGTCGGCCGCGGAATGACGTGCCGCGTCATCTCACACCTCCGTCACGTCATCCCGAACCAGAAGGGTGAGGGGGCGCCTTCGATTGCTCACACCCTCATCATTCTTGCATCCTGGAATAAACCCACATTCCCGTCGGAAAAGATTGTCCATTCTGTTACTTTGGACATTCTTACATGTTCCATAAGTTAGATACCATCAATATGTTACGTCAAAACAAACTTCTTTCGTGTTTCATTCGGTTTTAACGCCACCCATGCTTGTTAGAATTTGCTTTCTGGCAATATCCGCATCCACTAACAAAACCTCAAAAAGTTCTTCCGATGCCCTAAAACCAGCATCCTTGTCTTTCTTGTCTGCCAATACCCCTATCAATACCGCTTTCTTTGCCTTTAGGATGCTCTTAAAGACATCATCCGCTCCAGAACGAGCCATCCCCCTGTCTAAAGCCCTTAACGCTCCCTGAAGGTCGTTTTTGACATCCTCGCTCGCGGACAACTGCGCCATCCTGGAAATGAACAAAGCCCGTTTTGTTTCGTTGAGGGTCAAAAGATCGTTCAGCGCATTTCGTGTTATAGAAAAACCAGGCCAACTTAACATGTCGAGTTCAACATCACTGACGCGCTTTGTTTCGGAAAAATTTCTTAGCATTTTGATCCAATCGGTCATCTGCTCTTTAGCGCGGGCTTCGGTCTCTGTAAAAAATGTACGTGTATGGGCCGTTTCGTTGATGCCTTGCGGATCAATGACCACATCACCCGCAATGGCAACAGCCAGACGCGCCGCGCGATTGTTCAAACCCACGCGGGTCAGCGCATCCATCACGATCGCCCACGGCCTGTGTGTTGTGACAAATTGCCCGGTCGGATCTTTGATGTGCCCGAGCGGCGGCTCTTTCCTGCACACCTCAAGCCCGCCGAGAAATCCACGCGTCCTTTCCTGATAAAGGCACGCATCAAGCGAGGCGCGATAGAAAAGCTCGAGCGTCGCCGACGAAGGATTGTCTTTTTGTGCTGAACGCTCGTATTCAATGTTCATACGGGCAAACAAAGATGCTCTGTAATGTTTTAAAATATCCGCCATGGCGGGACTGGCATAAGACATCAACAAAAGAGCGTTGTTAGACAACACCGACGAATACGACACCGTGCTTTTGCGGTCGCGTTCGATCATTCGCCGGAGATCTTTGTCAAAGACCTCCTCTGGATCAATATCAGAAACGCTTTTCGCCGACCAGTTCCGGCGGGATGAAGGCGAAAGGACATCACCCGCAGGAATGCCGATATAGCCGCCGACGAGTGTGGCGTCATAACCTGTGCGATCCAGTCGCAACGCCTCTTGTCGCAACATTGACGGATCGCTGTATCGCTCAAAAATATCAGCGGGCGCATCCCCTGTGGTGATGATCCACAACACCGCGCCGATGAACAATGCTTTTGCTTTCCACGTCATCACATCACCTTTGTGTTCTCCTCGACGGATCTTTTGATATTTCGTCCAACAACGCCGCCGCCTGCTCCAAATGTTTGATGCGCGCCTCGTTCCATGCGAGATATTTCGATCCATTCAAAGTATTGGGATCGTTCAACAGTTCCATCACAACTTCCGGCGGACGCTGTAAAAACGAACGGCCGGCGCTATCGGTCATTTCCACCGCCCACAGATCATCGGATGAGAATGCCTGCCGCGAAGCCGTGTCGTTTTTCTCTCGTCGAATTTCGTATATATTAAAATAATCCACACGGCTTAATTCATATACACCCGACCATGCTAATGATGCAAAGTGACACGCTATTACCGTCGATATCAGAAAAGACAACACTCTTTTTTTCGCCAGAATATCCATGCAAATTTCCCGTCAAAAGAATTCTTTCCGTTTTCCCATAAACGCGGGTCCTCACCGATACGGATACACTTTCCTGCCGACGGATAAACCATCTGCATCCGGTCCCAGAAAAGATCCGGCACGAATAAAACTTTCGATAATACAACACGCGGCAATTGCGGCTTGATGGACGAAATATCGACCGCCCGATACGCGCTTAAGGCCGAGGCAACAGGAGACGTCGTTCCCACCGACCAGCCCGTGCGTGGATAGATCGGGCCCCATGTGCCAAGCCATGTCCCGGGCAAAGGCCATACACCATTCTGATCCCCGCAAAACCGCTGTTCCGTTTCACCCGTGCGCCACTCTTTTGCGTCGAGCTCACTGATATAACCAATAGGCCCGGCTAAATCCGGCGCGCCTTCGCAAGGGGCTACGACAACGGTGGAGAAAACATCTGTCAACGGGAACGAGAATACGTGCGCTTCATTCATCGACAAGGCGGTCCCGTCGCCATTAAAGACACCGCCGGAGGACGGATCGCCATCAACCCCAGTCCTCTGTTTCATAGCCGCCCGCGCGTTTTGTTTTAATCGTGCGCCCAGAAACACGCGCATTTCATTGATCACCGTATCTCCGGGGATCTTTACCGTCTCAACCAATAATACGGGCTGACGATATCGGATCTTGACCCCAACGTAGGGAAGTGTTTTTCGATAACACGGCCCAAGCGTCTTGAACTCCACACACGACCAATCTGCCTTGGCGGCGAGCGTCATCATGGACGCGGCCCTTGCTGCGATCGCCCACGCAGAACAATGAAAAACGATCAATGCTACCAAGCTAAGATATCGGATATATTTCATGTCTTGATCATCCAATACAAGGCGATCGAAGGTTGAAGATTATTGTGCGACGCGTTTCCGCCGGAGAATGTTGTGCCGAGCAAATAATTGTCATAATCAGCGTGAGGAGGGCCTTGATTATTATTCGGCCCGGAGGTCCCATACGGCCAGCGGGGAATATTTTCACCGAATCCATAATGATTATGGGACGGCATCTCTGTCACTGTAAGCGCATGGGATTCTTCTCCATATTTTCCACCGAGGGTCCGTGCCAATGGACCGCTTACCACATTTGCCGCACTGCCACCCATATTATCCAAGCCGACGGGAATACGCCCGCGCAGGTCGGGCACATTGAATGTTGTGACTCCGTCTCCAACGCCATAACTTACGCCGAGCAGCGCAAACAGTGCCGAATATGCCGCGCGTTCTAACGCCCGGCCGTCACACAAAACCCATCCCTCGGGAATATCCTCCGAAGGCCAAGTCAAAAGCGCGCCCACCGGCACACCCGCTCCATCGAGAGAAGACGTCACGCGTAAAGACACCTCTCCGTCTTGTTGGACCGACATCGCAAGAGCCCCCGTCACCACATCCCCCATTGCCGACGGAACTTTTGTTGATAGAACAAGGCCCCCCACGTCCGGCGTTACAACATAAAGATCTCCAAAAGGATTTCTTCCAGGCCAACGCTCGTCAATATCCCCCGATGCGCGCAGCGCTTCAAGATCCTCGGGCCATGCGGCATTCTTCAAGAAATAATGTTGTGCCGCTTCTTTAAGGAGCGTCATTTCAGCCGCTGTCTTACGTGCCGCCTCAATATGCGCACTCTTAACGAATGACGGCACCAGCGCCCCGGCGAGCATCGCGCTCACACACAACACGATCGCCAGTTCGATCAATGTAAAACCACGACGTAAAAAGACTTTTTGTTCCATACGCTCTTTCTTTTATGGTGTTGTGACAACGGGCCTGCACACGCGAAGAACATCCCCGTCCTTTTGTGAAAGAACGCTCGCGAAAATACTGCTTTGGTGGATATCCCCTCGGACCGACGGAACGCGTGTTTCGATACACCACGACGCAGCTGACGGCACAACGACATACGCATTGCCCCACGGATTAAAAAAGGGTACGCGTGTGTCGAATGAAACGACCTCCTCGATCGAGACAGGATATTTCCCTTTCACAGCATCAAACTGCGCGCTGATCTCAAGAAATGCGCTGAGCGTCCGCCATACTTTTTCCTGGCGCGCATCCTCGATCACCGCGCGCCCTGTTGATACGACCCCTCCGATAAAAAGTGTCATAACCAACAACGCCAGCGTTATTTCGATCATACTGAATGCCCGTCGATAAAATATCATGGTATTAAAATGTGGCTTTCCAGATCTTGGTTGTTTTGTCATACGTTAGAGCTTCGGCTCGGCCCTTAAAAGCGCCGCTAAGCGATGTCCCAACATCTTCCGGGATCAAAGCAAGCGCGATATCCACACGCGTGCTGTCCGCCGTATTTGCACTCACGCTATAATCGCCACCAAAACTGTTCGCTTTTAGCGGGTCAAATGTCGCCGGCACAAGGCCTTTGTTCTTAAGTTCGGTAACGCTTACCCCTGTAAAAGTCAAACTGCTCGACGATAGATAATTTTGTGCCGCCAGTCTTAATCCCTCAATAGAATCAACTTCCCGCTGAACACGCGACTTCGTCATCATCCCGCCACCCGCCGCGACGACGCCAACCAACACTGCCATAAGCCCCATGGCCATGGCCAGCTCCACCAATGAAAAACCTTTATTGTTTTTCTTTCTCATTTTCTGCTCCTTTTGTTTTTTTGTTTTGTCTCCACTCACTATCTCTTTGTGCCTCCAATTCGTAGAACTCCCGCAACTTCTGTTGAAGCACTGTTTTTTCGGGAAGACGTGTTTTATATTCTGCGACCAGTGCGGTCGAAAGCGTGCGGCTCAGGACATATTCGACCACTTCTGCATCTTTGGATTTACAAAGCAAGATCCCGATGCTTGGCTTCTCATGGGGCTTACGCACATCCCGATCCAACGCCTCCAGATAAAAAGAAAGCTGTCCCATGTATGCTGGTTTAAAATCATCGATCTTTAGTTCAAAGGCGATCAAACAAGAAAGGCCGCGATGAAAAAACACCAGGTCCACCGAAAAATCCTTGCTCCCGACCTGCAATGGATATTCTTCACCAACAAAACAAAAATCACGCCCTAATTCCATGAGGAATTTCTTCAAATTAGCGACCAAACCACTGCGCAAATCCTGTTCGGAATGATGTGCGGGGAGATCCAGAAAGTCTAAAAGGTAAATATCTTTAAACTCTTCTTGTATATTGGGATATAAAAGTGCTCCCAGTGGGAGCACTTTTGTTGAAACAAGCATTTTTCTTTCAAAAACACACCCATCGATCTGCCGTTCCAATGCTCTTTTGGACAAGCGCTCTTTGATCGCTAAACGTGTATAAAATTCTCGTTCTTCCGGCAACTTACATTTATTTAAAACAACTACATTGTGCGCCCAGGGTAATTGTCGCGCCAGTGGCGCGACAATTGGATCATCACAATAAACTTCATACAACTGCCTCATTCTAAAGAAATTACGCCGCGTAAACCCTTTCAGATCCGGATGCTCTTTTGCAATATATTGAGCCAAATTCTCAATAACTCCTTCCCCCCATTCAGCCGTTTTCATCTTGCGACTAATATATTCCCCCACCTGCCAATACAACTCGATCAACACCGTATTCGCCGCCTGGAATGCTTTTCGGCGGGCCGTATGAATAAGGCCGATCACTTCATTAAAAGCCTGTTCAACTATTTCAGACATATCTCACCTCACCATCCCGCCGATATTGGCTAAATTCCCATAGATCGGCCCCAGGATCCCCAGGGCAACCAGCGCAATACTCCCCGCACAACAACACAACATCACCGGCTGAACAAGTTCCGCCAGCAAATCCATCCGCGAAACAAATGATCTATAAAAAACCTGCTGGACCCGCTCGGTGTATTCACCGTATTTGCCCATCTGTTCGCCCAAATGCAACGTGTCATGCACGAATCGCGGGAAATATTTATCCCGTCGGGCGGCTTCTGATAACGTCATGCCCCCCAATAAACATGCTAAACATTCTTCAAAAGCACGCGCCGTCTGTCCCCGAGAACCAAAAGAAACTTCCCGCAACGCCGCATCCATCGGAATACCGCTTTTTTGCAACACCGCTAACGTAAAAAATGCCATGCTCAACGAAAGATCCTTCTTTACTCCCTTGATCCACGGCAAACGTTCAGCCATCTGATCGAGAGTCTCTTCAAACCATAGAGGACGCCTTTTCCAACACACAACCCCTCCCGCACCAAGAACGCCCCCTCCCAACAAAAACCATGGCCAACCCACGCGAAGCGCTTTACTGATATTTATTAATGCCATGGTGAGCGGCCCTTTCATCGTCGACGATGGCAAAAACATCTCTACTTGCGGAACAACAACTACCGACATATACACCAGCACTGTTGCTAAAAGCCCCATCACGATCACTGGATAAATAACAGCACCTGCTGTTTTTTGACGCACCTGCAGGATCTTTTCATAATAATCTGCCAGCATCCGCAAGACTTCAGGCAATCTACCCGCACGCTCAGCCGAACGAAGCGCTTGGACAGCGACCTTTGGAATAACGCCACCTGTATCGACCGCCTCCGCCAGCGACGCTCCCTGCGCCAATTTCTCTTGAATGCTTCGACAAAAAAAGGCGGTATTCCCGTCAGCAAGGCTTTCCTTAAAAACAAGCAGTGCCTGATTAATGGCAAGCCCGGCCTCGAACATATTCGCCAGATCCCTGAAAAATAAAACCAGCTGTTTTGATGACAACGGCCGGATCCTAGCGCACACAACGTTATGCCCGAACCTCTTGAAAGAGGGATATAAAATAACGATCGCCAAGCCTTTTTCACTCAACAATTGACGTGCAAAAGCACGGCTCCCGTCGATAGAACCGCTTTCTTCCCGCCCCGAACGATCAATAGCTACATATTTCCAGCACATCATCCGCATACCCTCACCGCCTCGCACAAAGAAATAATGCCCTCCTCGATCAACCGTCCGGCATCGCCCTTCATGTTCATCACATTTTTATTCTCTTTCAATTTCAAAACAAGCTCATGAATAAGCCCCTGTTCAATAAGGAATCGGGACGCATCATCCATCACAAAGATCTCGGCAACAACCGTTCGCCCTTTAAAACCTCCCCGGCAGCGTTCACACCCAACAGGCGTCCAAACCTGAACTATTTCCTGTTTCAAATATTTCTTCATCGGCGCACTGACTTTATTCCGATAAACGGTCACCTCTTTTTTGCAATGCGGACAAAGTTTTCGCACAAGCCGCTGGGCGCCGACACACACAAGCACATTCGCGATCTGCCCATACTCGAGCCCCAAATCTTTCAACCTTAAGATCGCACCCGGCGCATCATTGGTATGCAGGGTCGCAAGCACCCGATGCCCGGTCATCGCAGCACGCAACGCCTCGCGCGCGGTCTTTTCATCACGCACCTCTCCTATCAGGATCACGTCCGGATCATGCCTTAACAAAGCCCGCGTCACATTCGAGAAATCATGCCCTTTTTGAATATCGACCTGCACCTGAGTTACGAGTGGCATGCGCACTTCAACGGGATCTTCGACGGTAACAACCTTGGTGCTGACCCCACGCATTTCCTCGAGCATGGCGTAAAGCGTTGTTGTCTTTCCACAGCCCGTCGGACCTGTCAATAACATAAGTCCGTGCGGAACGTCGCGTGCAACCGTAAGCGCCTCTTGATGACACGCGGCATATCCAAGATCTTTTAATGCCACCCGCGATCTTGCGCGATCGAGCAGACGCAATACCAAAGACGGACCATTGACAGAAGGAATATGGGAAAGCCTCACATCAACGACCGAAGAACCATTCCTGTATTCAAAACGCGCGTCGTGAAATTTCAAGAAATCCCCTGCGCTGATCTCGGCTCGATGAAAGAACACATTGACCAGACGCCCCAGCTCCGAACGCGGGAAGGCATACCAGAAATGCAATACCCCATCTACGCGCAAGCGCACCTCGACGGCTTTCTCTGATGGTTCAATATGAATATCTGTGGCCTGACTCGAAACAGCTTCCTGCAACAAACGCTCTGCCACATCTTTCAACAACGCTTTTTCTGCCAACAATATTGATGGATCCGGCTTTGTTAACAATGCCAGGGCTTGAACCAACGCCGCCTCTGAAGCAATAAAAAATCTTACATCTGCGCCATAACGCGCTCTTAAAAGATCGACCACCTCCCGATGATCCCCGTCAGCCATGACAAAAGCTTTCCCGCCAGGGGCCAATAACGGGAAGACTTCTTTTTCCAGAAAGAACGCCGCGCCCGTATCATCAAGCCCCTTTTCATCAACGATCCATTCTCCGTCGAATACGGGCCACCCCGCCTGTAATGCCAATGCTTTTGTGATACGTTCTTCATCGACCAGGCGATATTCAACAAGCAACCGCCCTAAGCGCTGTGGAAAAGACAACGCCCGCTGCAACGACAACCCCGTTTCCACGGGTCGGCCGCAAGTCTCATCCTGTTGATATAAGATAGCGCCGAGCCGTTCATTCTTCATAACCGCAGACCCAACACATTTTCTTTACCGTCATACACCAACACCACCCCTCTTGCGTTAACCTCTTTCAAAAACAAGAGCCCTCTTTTCTCTCCTTCCAGCAAACGCACCCTCACACCATTCACATCCAACACGGCCTCTTTGCGTGACACTGCGATAAAAATATTCTTAAGCGTGATCTCCGGCGGCACAACGCCCCCAGGCGCTACGGAAGAGACGCCTTGCTGTTGAAGAATGCCACCAGCCTCCGCCAACACCTTCTTCTTCTCCGCCTCCAGCTTGACCCGGTCAAGATCAAGCGCCAGCAACCGGATCTCTTCCTCCTTTACCCGCTCGATCCGTGACTGTTCACGAAGCCGCTCCATTTCATTTTCGAGCGCGTATACGCCGGAAGAAATACCTATTAAAAATAACAATGCGACACTAATGATCTTTATCTTCTTTTTCATATTTCTTCTCCTGACGCTGTTCCGAACAAACTCACATCAACAAATAAAACATTCTTTTCCTGCCGCACTGCATCAACAACCACTGGAAAATGTTCCGGGATGCGCACCAGATCATCGATCCCCGCCAACACCCCCGTGAGATCCGACCAACGCTGTAAGCCGGAAAAAACCAACCCCAGCCGTGATCTTTTTATTCCCAGCAATAGTGCTTCTTCCGATAGGGAATTTGCCTCTTTCATTTCCACTCCTAAAGAAACCTTTCTCATGCCTGCCAGCAACGACACATCCTTGATCCACTGGACATATACCGTTTCAAGCGGAACCGGGGCACTTTCATCAAAACACAACAACGCTTCTTTTTCTTTATTTAACTGCTGTATTTTTTCTCTGAAAACAGCTGTTCTTTCTTGTATCGCGCGTGCTTCTTTGAACGCCGTTGTCCCGACAAAACACAACACGATCCCCGCCGTAATGCCCAACAAAAACACCATACGCATTATTTTTCTCCCCATTGATAAACCTCAGCATTAACAACAGACCACAATTTTCCTGATACAAAGAACGACCGGACATGACAAACACGGAACATCCCTTCACACACAAATGCACCATCCTGTGTTCCTGAAAAAGTTACAGCTATGACCGTTTTAAGCGATCCCTGTTCGCGTATATCAACCGCCTCAAGTCTCCATCCACGGGGTGTGTTTATTGAAAGCGCCTGGAATATCTTTTCATATTCCAATACCGGCCTTTCTCTTAATACCGCCCGAAAGACGTTGGCGCTTTTTTCTTTCAACGAACGTTCTGCTTCGCCCATTTCCACTAAGGCCCGTTGCTCTTTCATTAATGCTTCTTTTTTAATATGAGCTCCCCCGATCACATACAACAAAGCAAGAACAACAACGAACGCCGCCACTGCCCACACCACTACAGACCGCCGCCGCCATTCTTTCCGCTTCTGCCGTGCAATCTCGTCGGGAAGTAAGAAATTCATTTTGAACGTTGTACGGTCCAGCGCGCCGAAGGCCATGCGTGTTGTTTCCGTAACGATCGCCTGCGCACCGGTACACACATCTTCTGTCACCAGCATTTCCGCGATCTCTTTGTTGTTTACAATGAAGTTCGTCCGTTCATCCAAAACAACATCACTTCTTTTCAAACTGCGTGAAACCTCATCGGAAACCTCAACTACAGAAAGCCCTGACAGGGAGCGCACGGCAATGACTTCCATCCCGTCAAAGATGGTCAAGAAAACCATCTCTCCCGCCGCTTCGACCACAACCCTGATCGCTTTTTCTTCAAACAATCCGTTCGCGATCAAAAATGCGCGTATCGATAATGCATACGGAACACACGTCCTGACGCTGCCCCTGGGAAATACACCGAGCACTTCATGAAGACGCTCACTGCGCACACCGGCGCACTGACGTATTCCATTCTTTAAAATCTCTTCCTGCACTGTCATGTTCGCCGGAAAAAGAACCGCGGGACCCATGCTCTTTTGCACATCACCATTAACAACAGGTCCGTTCTTTTTGAATTCTATTTCCGTCAACAATACTGATGCCGGTGCTTCTTTCATAAAATCGGCTGATGCAAAAGCCTCCCACGAAACACACCCTTCTTCTTTTTCATGAACAAACCATACGCGGTCACTCGCGATCAGATATTTACCCACAACTATCCTTTCCTCGGCGTGATGAGCACCACCAATTCTGTCCGCCTACGATCAACGCTTTCATACGAGAACAATTTTCCAACAAGGGGGAGCCGGCTTAATACCGGAACACTGCTTGTCCGCTTAGCGTTATTGCGCGTGATAAGCCCCCCGAGCACAACCGTCTCACCCTGCTTTAGGCGCACGAACGCATTAATAGATTTCATCGATGTTTCCGGAGCTTCAAGTTTAGCTCCGTTGCCGAGCGTGATCGTACGAATATCATCAACCGTGCTCACTACCGGTGTAACATTCAGGAAAATATCTTCTCCCTTGATATTCCCCATGATCTGAAGCGTCACACCTCCATGAACTTCGTTCAATGTTGCGCCATTCACCGTAGTGCCAGAGGCCGTTGTTTCAACAGTCGAACTTTCAATATACGACCTTGTCTGTCCAACCTGAATATTCGCGACCGTATTATTCAACATCACGACCCTCGGCTGAGATACCACCTCTACCCGTCCAAAATCATCAAGTGCACGAAGCAGCACCGACGCCCCGTTCTCGGTTGAACCGCTCATTACCGATGGGAGATTGCCGGATAGCGTCATAAAATTCCCGGAAGAAATGTTGTCACTCGCGAACTTTGTGGATACCTGAAAAGCCTTTAGATCGCCCCTATTCATCAAAAGCCCCCAATCGATCCCTAGCCGGTGTTCATTCGATAACGCCACCTCGATCACTTTTACATCGACGAGAATGCGCCGGCTCAAACGCTCATCGATCTCTTTTACAAAACCCTCGACCCTCTCCACCGCCCGAGGGGAATCTGTGACCACCATGACACCGGCCACTCTATTGAAAGACACGCGACCTTCCGGCGTTAACAAGGCTTTTACATTCTGTTCAACATCCGCCCAATAAGATATTCTCTCGCTTTTGTTCTCCAACAAAACTTTCGCTCCAACGCGCATCCTGCCGCCGGATGAACGAGAAGATCCCTGACCAATAGCTTCATCAGAAACGCCGCTTAAACTCTCATTGGTAGTCACATTGCTGAGCGTCTGCTCAACCGGAGGCAACGAAAGACTGAACACCCGCGTTTCATGCGCCAACACCACCAGCGCCTTTCCATCCACATTAAAACCATATCCATAGGAATAAAGCAGGATGTCCAATGCTCGCCAGGCTTCAGCATTCTTAAGATCAACACGGACCTGTTCGTTCTTAACGCCTTCGCCCAACACCAATGTTTTATCGCATGCGCCGGCAACCAGCTGCAGTGCATCAAAAAGATCAATGTTCCCGACAAGAGACACCGGCACATCAAGAACACCTGCAAATTTCTTTATACTGTCTTTTTGCCCTTTTCCTGTTTCTGCGGCAGCATTAACATTCTCGACCAACACGGCATCAGCCGCTTTCACTTCTCTAATTCGCGCCCACTCTTCTGCCGCGATCTTTTCTTTCTTCTCTGCCGGCAACGCCCAGGCCAAAGAACACATCACCCAAAACAACAACACCGCGCTATATCTCATCATTCTTCTCCTCGTTGAAAACCATCTGTTGTTAACGGCATGACCGTTATATCTTTTCCGGGGATCCTAATACGCCCAATGACCGGCCCATTCTCGTCATGTCCCATCGCTTTTTCACTTATCGGGAACGCACCGCTTTTTTTCCATTCGCCAGGGGTGATGAGCACAAGCTCCTTGTGCTCGGGATAAAAAACGCCTCCTGCCACATGCGCCGGCATACGCACTTCCTGCACCAAAGGTTGTGCCCATGTTCCGTTCATATACGGAAAGGTATTACCATTTAATTTCTCGACAAGACCGCCCATATTCTCGGCCACTCCTTGACGATAACCTTGTTCATACGCGCTTACAGACTTCCCCCCGGATGCCGCCGCGCACCCTCCGAGAAAAAAACTTCCTGATAAAACGGCCATTATCAAACAGGCTTTCTTACCGTATGCCATTCGGGAACTCCTTTGCACATTGTGTGATCGCTTTTAAAAGATCATTACCCTCTTTACGCCGCACCTCATCTAAATAGTCGTTATCCCGGGCCTCTGAGGTTGACGCCCAATAAAGGAACGGATCAGGATAAAGGCGCATCACACCCGACGACAACGGAGTCAACGCCAACGTCTCTGAATATTCACCCTTGACCATCTTCAGCGACTTGAGCGCCGCTTCCGCCTCATCTGACAAGGACAATTCATTCTTTACCCGTTCAATGATCCCGGATTCCTGTTTCAAAAAGATCTTGTTCGCGCTATTCGCCAAAAGCGCGACACCGCACTCCTGCCGCAACAGATCTGACACCTCCTGCGTGATCGCAACAGCCGCGCACCGATATTTCCGGAATGTCTTAAAAGCACCTGCGATGAATTCAGCAGTATTCGCTGTCTTTAACAACTGCCACGCCTCATCGATCAAAAGGAATTTTCTCTCCCCCCGCATCGCCTCGAGCGAAACGAACTGCGTTATAAAGAACATGATGTTGACCAACACCACCGCCTGCAGATCGGGATACCCGCTTAGGCCGCTTAATTCAAAAACAGTAAAACGATTTCCCGGTTCAAATTGATTCGGCCCGTCGAAAAAGGCACCATATTGTCCTTTACGGGTGAAGGGCACCAAACGCAATGCGAGGCGCATGCCCATATCAAAAGGCACGCCTTTCTGTTGTGTGAATGCCGAATCTCGCAGCACCTCGACAGCATCACTCAAAAAAACCTCACGGCCCGGATGCCGTTCATAAGCCTCAAGCGCGGCCATCTGCAGAAATCCTTTTTCTTCGCGCGTCAGACGGTCGCGGTCATCAGCGCCGGATGCCATCAAACACAGGACCTCGATCAAGAAAGCCATGTTCTCCGCCGTTGGCTTACGAAAGAACGGATTGATCGTGACCGGTTCATTCAGATCAAAAAAGATATATTGCCCGCCAAGAACCTCGCACGTTTTTCGATATGAATGCCCGCGATCAAGCACAAAGAATCTTCCACCCAAGCGGTAATTCTGATAAATAAGATCGTTCGTAAAAAAAGATTTGCCCGCTCCGGATGCCCCGAGGATCACGGCGTGAGGATTAGTCGAGGAATCGAAGAGATCCATGAATACTGGCTCTCCCCGACGATTTAAATACATCGCCGCAGGAGTGGGCGTTCCCTGAACCCCGCCATACACCGGCAGCATATCCGCCAAATTATCCGAAAAAAGACGCCGGGACCGGCGCACGAATGGCTCAAAACGGTGATCAAAATTAAGGGGCAAACAAGTAAGCCATAAGGACGGAGCAATGATCTCTTCTTTCAATGCTGCGGCTCCCAATCGATGAAAAACAGACAACGTCATATCACACGCGCGCTCCAACAATTCTTCCGACACATTAAATAACACCACGTGTGTCCGCGCCCGAACGATCGCTTTCCCACCGCGAAAAAGATCCGTGATAACAGCGCCCAGTTCTTCTTTCTTCTCCTCGGCCTCTTCACTCACATCCCCGGTCGAAGACCGGCGCTGAAGGAACGCGAACGCTTTCTGGAATTTGATCTTTTCCATTTCTTTCGCCTGATCAGGCACCGTAAAATTAAATGCCAACATAAATTCACCGGGAATATCCAGTAATGATGTTCCCAAAGCAGGCGGCACAAACATCCCGGGTGTGGTCATCGGCGGCAGATCCTTCAATGTCATGACGCGTGAGGCTACCCCCTCAAATACAAAACCCTCCCCGCTTGAACGTGGTGCGTTATACAACACTTGTTCACGCAGCGGACGAACGCCGTCCATTCTTACCGGCACCACTCCCGCACGACGAGGATTCAATAAACGATACAACAGCTCCTGAAGTCTTTGCTCATCCAGGGCCTCACAACCCACACTCATTGCCCTGAATTGACTCTCGATCGCCTGTGACAAATTTAAAAAAGCCGTCCATCCCTTCTTTTCGCCTTCCAACGACACACTTTCCTTAGGAAACGTCCTGATCGTAAAAAACACTTTCACGGAGCGTGCGCCCATGTTTTGCCGTTTTTGCTGGGCACCGCCCTCCTGTTTTTCTTTCAACGCTTCTGCTTTGGCCATGGTCACAGCCTCTGATAAAACATCTGCCTTACTGGCAAGCGCCTTTTCATAGACGCTCACTTTCTCTTTAACATCCGCCGTTACGACCATGATCATCTGACACGCCACCTCGTCCGGGATCCGTCCAACCAAACCGGAAAGATTATTTGCGATCATTTCCAAAGACGTCGGTCCGAACAATTCCGTCTCAACAGGCCGAATTTCCCAGACACGCCCCAGGCTTCCATCCACCTGAATGAACACGCCCTCCTTAACGTCGTCATATGGCAAAAAATCTACCAATGACAACTGTTCTTCAAAACTTTTCTCAATAGACCCGCGTTCCAGCAACATCATTTCTCTTTCTTATCCGACGACGGTACGATCATCGGGATAGATAAACCTTCGGTGATCTCACTATCGATATACCAATCCGACTCTTTTAACATCACAAACGCCCAATGTCCGGCAACAAGCACTCTCTTATCCTGCGTGGCCGCATGTGCCGGCACCCACACCTTGATGACCTGTGGTGGAAGAACAACAGGCAAATACGGCTTCACATAGCCCGTCTCTGCCGACATCTTAAGTTCCACGGGCATTGCCTCTTCTCTATCGGTATAGCGCGCTTCTTTTGACCGGCGATAATTTTCGGCAAAAGTGCGCACCCTCGCGTCTCTCGGGGTCGCATGCCGCTCACACGCACAACCGCTAATCAAGATACTTAAGCCCATCACCATGAGCCCCGTCATTATTTTTAAGACCATGAACACTCACTCCTTCCAGCACCACTAAATACACCTCTGTCCCCGCGTCCACCTTGATCGCAGGAACGATCCCTTCACTTTGTTTCTGATAATACCCCGACATATTCCTGGCACTTTCCGACATCCCTTGAAAAGCTGCCTGACGCGACGCGCTTCCTGTTGTATTGCGATGAACACTTCCATTCTCACCGACAACAGCTGTTGTTTCGCTATCAGCAAATGCCTGAGAAGCCCCGCTTAAGAATCCTGTCATAAACGACATCGCCATGATCGCCCCTGTATTTCGCACCACCTCTCCATGCACGCCGAGCTGACCACGAACATCGGTGACATATCCGATATTCCCCCGTGCCTCAAATGTCTCCCCTGTGGAAAGAACAGAGGAGATCGCCGCCCCCTGTATCAATGCCCGCTCACTATTAAGATCCCCCGTTGCCTTGCCTATCACAAACGCCCCTTCAAGGGGCACGCGCGTCTCATTCGGTCCATAAAACGCTTCTGACAACCGGATGAGCACGGGAAGCGGATTGTTTTGATCCGCCGGAGCATAAACACCTGTCAACAGCACCCCATGCACAAAACTTCCCGCCGGAAGATAAACACTCGCCTCTTCCCGGGGTTTTAGCTCCTCCACCGCGACCACATCAAGCTGATATTGCTCAAGATCTTTTGTCGGCATCGAATGTTGACCCTTTTCAGCATTTCTTGTGTTTTCCAATGTCTGTGTTTTATATTGCAGCATCTTGAACCTTGCCCCAAGACGTTCGTCCATAGCAGATAATTCTTTGATCCTCATATTCGCTTCTTCCATCTTTTGTTCGAACGCTTCCTGTTTCTCCCCTAACACGTGGTATTGCTCCTCAAGCCGCGCCACAAAAGCCTTGCGGTCGATCTCCTCGCCTAACAAATACCCCTCCTCGGGCTGTTTCTCTTTCGTTGCGGCAAGGACCGCAACGGTGCTTTCTTTCTTTTCCATGTGCTCTTCCGCTTTGGACTTTCGTTTCTCGCCGCCGGACAACAACACGACGAAGATCACCACACATACCGCTCCCGCTATGAGCAACCACCGCTGTTTTTCATGACGCATCATTTCCAGGATCTTTTCGAACATGTCTTATTTCCTCGCGATCAAAAACATCCGCGTCCGGTCATTTGTTTTCCCGGCCGCCTCCAACACATCTTGCCCGGCACACACAGCCAACAACC
>DYQZ01000089.1 GCA_020719005.1 Candidatus Omnitrophus sp. | reverse complement strand
AACGATACTGATGCTTGTGTTGATGCAGATGTTGTTGATGTGCATGTGTCATGTGATGATAGTTATTTGTCTAAATGCATGTTAAATAGTGAGGCTAAGGCATCCGGCCACCCCAAAAATCTTGTATGGGTGGGTAGACATCGTAGTCAACGTATGAATAAATGTAAACCAAGTTATCTGAATGACTATGTTTGTTCTGTGTCGCAGGCTCAGCGTTGCGTCGACATCGTCAAACCGTCTCAACGTCCAAGACGCTGTCCTGTGTCAACCTGTCACAAGGTACTCGCGCGGCAGTCCAACCTCCGGCTTCATTTGGAGAAAGTACACCACATCGTCGGACAGGAAGCCATCGACCTCCAACGACGAACGGCAGATCCTGAGTCGGTCTTCGCAGCAGTCGAACAACTCGGAGAAATTGAGAAATCAACCGACGTTATCTCTCTGTCGTCTAACTCAAGTCGGGCTTCCGATCGTCCAGGTCGAGTCGGCATGATCACGATGGGGTCGGAGTTTCGAACGCAGCAAACTGTCTCGGAGACCGAGCTGTTCGACTCACGTATCGTCAGGGCCGCCGCCTCTGTGGTGTCAGCAGGACCAATGGCTCCGATGGACCAGATCGTCAGTGAACTTACGGCTCCCCCTCATCTGCTTCCGGAAGTGCAGGCTAGAATAGTCACTTTGTCGGCTTCTACTGGTGCGGCTAGCATTTCTGCGATGAGAATCGTCCAGGGAGCCTCGACTTCGTCAGCCTTCAACCTGTATGATACCCTGGATCGCTGGGCCCGCTGGCGTCCACCTCTTCCTGATGCCCCTGCTCAACCAGAACGTCAGAGTGCGGAAGACTCATTTCAAATGGTTCTCAGTGTTCACAACAGCCCGGATCGTGGTGATAACGCCGATCCTGTCGCGTCTCCCACCATGAAGCGTTGGTCTCCAACTTCGTCGAAACATAGTGATGTTGAGCCGAGTGACGCAGGGGATGATCTGTCTCAGGATGAAGAATCTGAGGGTCCGAATGCGACAGGGGGTAGTCCCATGAATGTTTCAGATGACGACAAGGAACGCCGCACCGGCCGCGACGAGATTTTTATGCAGCCAGCACTACAGTCCGGTGATCCAGCTGATAATCAGCCGTCCCTGAAGAATGATCCACCTCAGTCAGCGGTCGCACTATCGTCTGTTCCTACTACTAAACAGACAACGCTGGACGCAATCATCGACGCAGAGTTGGAACGATCCGCCCATGAAACCGACGGTCTGCGTAAACAACTGGACGAGCTCAGTAAGCGGGATCGGGACGCGAAGGAGCAGATGGCGAGACAGAAAAATGCAGAGAGAGCGGCAAACTGCCTGCTAGAACAGCAGCTGAAGAAGGCACGCATCGACAAGCTAGGAATGAAACGGAAGATCGAACAGCTGATGGCAGAGCGTGAAACTCAAGCGAAACAGATCGAGGCGAGGAACGTGGCTAAGAAGAAAAATGCAACCAAATCGTCGGCGGCTGCCGGATCGGCATCTTCACTCGCAACAGGAATGGACGGACTGGCATTCGTGGAACTGTCAGAAATCGGGCAAGATCCACCACGCGACTTCTCCGTCGCTTCTTCGCCGCCGCCCCCTCCACCTCATCCTTCTCTGAACAATCCAACCCTCCGATCCGGGAAATCGAGAGCGACGCAGGAAGTTCGTCGTGTTCTGCCTCCACTGAATGTCATAGGAAGAGAGCCGACCAATAAAGTCGACAGCAGCGGCGAATGTCAGACCGGTGTTGTTAATCGAAACGTCGCTGTCCCGCCGATGATCCTTCCACTCCCGGGACCATACCGCGGAGTGACGGTTGGAGGTCCTCGACAGTTTTTACCGAACTTCTACACACCACTGTACGGGCTTGGGAATGTCGGAATCCCACCTGTTGGAATGAATGCTGTCAGCGTCTACCCCAGCCTCGCAGCACCGTACGTTCGGTTCAATCAGCCACTCGCAACACCGTCAGAAGATAAAGCGTCCGTGCGTCATGCAACAGAACGTGGTTGTAGCCGTGACTTAGATCTCGACCGCAAGACCTTTCGATCCCGTGACCGTTCTTCCAGCCAAGGCTATCGTGATACTCGCTACGCCACACGAGCCGATTCGGTGTCTGACACCCGTCGTCTTCCACCGGAACGGCAGCACGATCAGTCAGACCGCGGACGTGAACCTGAGGCAGAACGCCATCGATCGCCTCGTCGCGGCGGGAACGAGGCAGAACGGGATCGCGGTTCGCGTACCACTGGTGATCACCGCGACTCACAGGATCGACGTCGTAATGAGATCGATGACCGCATTCGTGATGATACTGATCGCTTCCGCAGGGGTCGTGACCGCGAAGGTGGTCGTCGTGAAGATTACCGGCGATCTCCGGATCGTCGCCGTCGCGACTAAACTACAACATCAGACAGTATTACATCAAAACTGTATTAACCACTCAGCGTAATTTCTTCGCAAGCGTTTACAATCATTCTAGCCATGTATGGCTGCTGAGGATATATATATGTGTTTTAACTAGTAGTTAACGTGGTGCATTTACAGATATTACTGCGACTCAGCTTAATTCCGTCAGATATTTGGAATCATTCCAGGACGCGCGTCCTCTGAGCGTCGTATTGTTTATTTTCTTTTAGTTATTACTAGTCAACGTTTTTGAAGAACTTCGTCCAGCAGAACGTTTAAATGTGTCAATGCCTCAACTTAATTGTCTCAGGAACACTTGAATCTTTTAGGCCTGAAAGGCCGTTGAGCATCCTTATCATAGTTAAGTCGTGTTCGCATCGACCGAGACATCTTTTAACTAGTCCGGTTCAACTCTTTTATACTTGTTATTGTTTTTGCTTTTGCTACATTGTTTTGATATAATACTCACCACGACTAACCGGTTTTGATAGTCGACGTCGACTTTTATGTCGTCTTATGATAACGATCGTGTGGGGACGCGCCCCAGTGTTGTTGGCAACTTGTGCCTTGATAATTGTGTATTATTTTATTTTTATTTTTTTTATTATTTTTTTTTGGTTATTGTTGCCTTACAGTGCAACACTTTTTACGAAAGAAGAAAAGTAAACTGCAGCTTCATGTGGATGATTCTGTGTTCGAGTATTCTTTATCAATTAGTTCACGGGGACGT